>JBKXCY010000021.1:0-14696 GCA_046994005.1 Streptococcus sp. | reverse complement strand
CCACTATACAGACGGGGCCATCGAAGCGGCAGCTATTCTTTCAAACCGCTACATCCAAGATCGCTTCCTGCCAGACAAGGCCATTGATTTGTTGGATGAAGCGGGATCTAAGATGAACCTGACCCTAAACTTCGTGGATCCCAAAGTGATCGACCAGCGCTTGATTGAAGCGGAAAACCTCAAAGCTCAAGCGACGCGCGAAGAAGACTTTGAAAAAGCAGCCTACTTCCGCGACCAAATCGCGAAATACAAGGAAATGCAAGGTCAACATGTCACCGATCAGGAAACCCCTGTCATCAGTGAAAAAACTATTGAACACATCGTTGAACAAAAGACCAATATTCCTGTTGGTGATTTGAAAGAAAAAGAACAGTCTCAATTGATCAATCTGGCTTCTGATTTGAAAGCTCATGTGATCGGTCAAGATGATGCAGTAGATAAAATCGCGAAAGCCATTCGACGCAATCGTGTCGGCCTAGGATCTCCAAATCGACCAATCGGAAGCTTCCTCTTTGTCGGACCAACCGGTGTCGGAAAGACCGAATTGTCTAAACAATTGGCGATCGAGCTCTTTGGCTCTGCAGACAATATGATCCGCTTTGATATGAGCGAATACATGGAAAAACATAGCGTAGCGAAACTAGTCGGAGCTCCTCCGGGCTATGTTGGCTACGATGAAGCCGGACAACTAACAGAAAAGGTACGTCGCAATCCTTACTCCCTCGTGTTATTGGATGAAGTGGAAAAAGCCCATCCAGATGTCATGCACATGTTCTTGCAAGTCTTGGATGATGGCCGTTTGACAGATGGTCAAGGTCGTACCGTCAGCTTTAAAGATACTATTATCATCATGACCTCTAATGCTGGAACCGGCAAAGCTGAGGCCAATGTTGGTTTTGGAGCTGCTCGCGAAGGTCGAACCAACTCTGTACTTGGAGAACTCGGTAACTTCTTTAGCCCTGAATTCATGAACCGTTTTGATGGCATCATTGAATTCCAACCTCTATCAAAAGAAAACCTTCTCCAAATCGTTACCCTCATGCTGGATGAAGTCAATCAACGTCTCGCACAAAATGAGATTCATCTGGATGTGACAGAGAAGGTCAAAGAAAAACTGGTCGATCTGGGATACGATCCAAAAATGGGGGCCCGCCCACTCCGTCGTACCATCCAAGACCATATCGAAGATGCCATTACCGATTATTACCTGGAACATCCAAGTGAGAAACAACTCAAAGCAGTCATGACCAGCAATGGGAATATTAGTATCAAAGCTGCTAAAAAAGTAGAAAAGAACACTTCTGAAAAGGAAGACTAAATTTTCTAGTTTTATAAAAAGAACAGGAATTCTTATTTCCTGTTCTTTTTAATTCTCTTCTTGAATCTGATAACGAAGAATTGTTTTTAATTTATATGGATCTGTTCGATGGAGATTGTTTAGATAAATCTCACGATGAACTTTCGAAAGTCTTTTAAGTTTATGGAGTTTGCAAAAACGCTCCATTTCATCAAAAGTCTGATTTTCTGTATCAAAAGGTCCTACATGAAGCATGGCAAGACTGTAGCCTTCTTCTAGTTCTTCAAAACGAATAGCATCATAGAGCTGATTGGGCTTCTTGATTTTAACCTCTTCCAAAGCTTTATCAAACAAGTCACTCGTAACAAAATTAGGTTGACCAATCATAATACTATAAGACAGTTCACTTTTAACTAGTTTCCCTTCATTCTCCTGTTTCCATAAACCTTCTAATGGAAAAACAGTAAAATCCATGTAGTCTTGATCCAGAGGAGACTTTTTATACTTCATCTTAATAGCATATGCTAACGCATATAAGGCACTCACTCGTTGAGAAAAATCTTCTTCATTTGGATCACCTTTGCCGTCAATTATGATATAGGATTTAGAAGGTACTTGCAGGATAGTGGGCTTATCCTTGATTTGATAGAGAACTTTCTCTATTTTTCTCCATTCATATTTCATTTGACCTATCTCCTTTCTATCTCAATTCTAACATTAAAACCCTGACATCTTTTGTCAAGGTTTATAAATCTTTTGTATTTTTTCTAATCTTGAAATCATTGATCTTCTCAGATGATCCGGTTCAATAATCTCTACCCCATCTAAATAAGACAATAAGTAAGTATAAATACTCTCGTGCTCTGGCAATTGGGTTTTAACATATAAACATCCATCCTCACACTGAAAAATCTCTTCTTCTAAAAAGTCTTCATAAACTCTAAAAGCGAGCTTTTGACTAAACTTCAATGATACTTCCATTAGATTTTCCATCTTAATTGAAGTATCAATAGGTTCAATCACATTTTTTTGATTAATTGTTTCTTCCAGTAGTTGATAGTCATTAATCCTAGATAATTTAAAAAAACGCCAATCTTCTTTTGAACAACAATAAGCATGAAGATACCAGTCTCTTTTTTTAAATACTAGTTTAAAAGGCTCAACTGTACGAATCGTTTTCTGACCATTCCCACTCATATAAGTAATCGAAAGTCGTCTTTTCTCTAAGATAGCTTGTTTAATTGTATCAAAGAGATCTTTTTGCCCTTTTCGTTTCCTCCAATCTGTTAAGTCGACTTCTACCCAAGATCTAGCTGAAACTTTAAAAATAGATTCCATTTTTGTCAGTAAAAAATCTTGTTTATCTTCTGTCAAAGTCTGGAGACCTTGTAAAGCAGATAAAAGTTTTATTTTTTCCTCCGCTGATACAAGGGTGCGATCAAGAACGAAGTCTTTCATTAAAAAGGTCCCTCCAGCCTTTCCAGGAACAGAATAAAGAGGAATACCTGCTATGCTTAATCTCTCAATATCACGATAAATTGTACGTACTGAGACTTCAAATAATCGAGCAAGTTCAGGAGCGGTTATTCTCCCATTTTCTAAAAGTATGTATAAAATACGAAATAGTCTTGATTCAGCCATAAAATCACCTCCCTTTTATTATATCAATTAAACTAATTTGATAGGAGTGTTTAACTAAACAAATTTATACTTCAGACAAAGTAGCTTTTTTTGCACAAGTTCAGCAGTTTATTCTTGACAGCTTTCACCTCGTCCATTATGATAATAATAAAGATACTAGATAATGAGGAAAATTCAATGACAAATCCTACTTTTGGTGAAAAGAAACAAGATGTGACCTACGTCAATCGCTATGGTGTCTACGCTGTTATTCCCAATAAGGACAAGGATCAGATCATCCTCGTTCAAGCTCCAAATGGAGCTTGGTTCTTACCTGGCGGGGAAATCGAGGCGGGTGAAGATCACCTGCAAGCTCTGAAACGGGAACTGATCGAAGAATTAGGCTTTACTGCTATTTTAGGGCGATACTATGGCCAAGCAGACGAGTATTTTTATTCTAGCCACCGGGATACCTACTACTACAATCCTGCCTATATTTATGAAGTCGTCGACTACACAGAAACTCAAAAACCACTGGAAGATTTTAACAATCTTGCTTGGTTCCCAGTAGAGGCAGCGATTGAAAAACTGAAACGAGGCAGCCATAAATGGGGCATTGAACAGTGGAAAATTGCCCATAAAAACTAAAGGACTTCTTTCACAAAATAAAAAAAAGTGCTATAATAAATGAAGATAGAGGTCAGGAGGAACTCATATGAAGCTCATTAATACCACCAATAGTCATGCTGCACTGGTCAAGAGCCAACTTGCCAGCACTGACGCCTTGCTTGTCGAGGTTTATTCCGCGGGCAATACTGATGTTATTTTTACACAAGCCCCAACTCACTATGAATTATTGATCAGTAACAAACACCGTGCTATTCGTGAAACTGAAGTAGAATTAATTCGTGAGTTCTTTTTAAAACGTAAGATTGATCTTCAAATCATTGACCAATCCGCTATTAAAACCCTCTACTCCGATAAACTAATTGAAATTTCCTTTCCAATTACTAAGTAAGGCCAATTTGCCTTACTTTTTTCTTTGGTATCTTTTTCCAAAAAAAATCCTTTCACCTCGATTATGAGATGAAAGGATTCTTTATTTCTGAAAGATCATTTTTACGTGGGGGGTAGAAGCCAAGATAAAGGGCTCGCTCACCGTTTGAAAACCTAATTTTTCATACAAGCCGACCACCTGTTCTTGAGCCTCAATTTCAATGGTCCGTCCAGGAAATCTTTGTTCACACAGGTCCAAAATTTGCTCTACCATAGCCTTTCCTAGTCCTTGACCACGACTGTCTTTGGCTACAGCCACTCGACCAAAATGAATCGTAGCCCCTGTCTCAAAGATACGTGCATAGGCATCTACGCATCCTTCCTCATTTTGATGAAAAAGATGGATAGATCGATAATCAACATTATCGAGATCATTGTAGATCCTAATTTGTTCTACGACAAAGGTTTCCAAACGCAATTGAACGATCTCGTAAAACTCTTTCAGTTCTAGTTCCTTAAATTCTTTCTGGTACCACATAACTTCCTCTTTATTGAAAAGTCGCAAGGAGACTCTCTCCCTGCGATTTTTCATTTCTTATTATTTTGCTTCAAATCCTTCTGCGACTGCGTCCGCAAAGTTCTCTTCGACAATGCTTGCACAGTGATCACAGATGGTTGCGTGGTAGTGGCGTTCTGCAGTTGTTGGATCGATACGACGGCAACGGTCACAAACTTCACCAGCTGCACGTTCAACAGTGAAGGCAACATCTTCGAAGGCCACTGCACCTTCTGGAGCTGAACCTTCTGCAATGGTCAACTCAGAAACAATCAAGAGTTGAGCGACATTGCTATCAACAGCTCCAAGAAGTGTTTTCACCACTTCATTTGGATAAACTGTCAAGTGAGCTTCTAGTGATTTACCAATCACTTTTTCATTACGTGCTTCTTCCAAGGCTTTTTGAGCTTGACCACGGAAGTCCATGAAGGCTGACCAAGTATCCAAGATTTCTTCTTGGTTGGCAAACGTTTCTGCTTCTGGCAATTCTGATAATTGAACAAAATCCTCTGCTTCAAACTCAAGGTATGACCAGATTTCTTCAGCAGTGTGAGGAAGAATTGGCGTCAAGAGTTTAGTGATTTTCACAAGGATGTCATAGAAGACTGTTTGCATCTGACGGCGTTCAAGAGATTTCGCACCTTCGATGTAGACAACATCTTTGGCAAAATCAAGGTAGAAGGCTGACAGATCAACATTGATAAAGTTAACCAAAGCCTTATAAATCGTCAAGAATTCGAAGTTTGCATAAGCATCACGAATAGTCTTAACAAGTTGATTAAAGCGGATGGTCATGTACTTATCAACAGAACGAAGTTCTTCATAAGCGACTGCATCCTCAGCTGGATTAAAGTCAGATGTGTTAGCAATCAAGAAACGAAGGGTATTACGGATCTTACGGTAAGTCTCTGAGACTTGGCTGAAGATATCCATAGAGATCCGTACGTCGTTGCTTGAATCAACACTGGTTACCCAGAGACGCAAAATTTCCGCACCAAATTGTTTTTCAACGTCGCTTGGGGCGATGGTATTTCCAAGAGATTTAGACATCTTCTCACCTTTACCATCTAATGTGAAACCTTGAGACAAGATTTGCTTGTAAGGTGCTACACCATGGTTCGCCACAGAGGTGATAAGTGATGAGTTGAACCAACCACGGTATTGGTCAGAACCTTCAAGGTAAAGGTCAGCTGGGTAAGTCAGATTTGGACGATTCACCAAAACACCATTCCATGATGAACCTGAGTCAAACCAAACGTCCATGATATCTGTTTCTTTCTTGAACTCGCCATTTGGTGAACCTGGGTGAGTAAATCCTTCTGGCAAGAGGTCTTTGGCATCACGTTCCCACCAAATGCTTGAACCATGTACTTCAAAGAGTTGAGCTACATGCTCGATGGTCTCAGCAGTCATGATTGGTGTTCCGTCTTCTGCATAGAAGATTGGAAGTGGCACACCCCAAGCACGTTGACGAGAGATAACCCAGTCACCACGGTCACGAATCATATTGTAAAGACGGACTTTCCCCCATTCTGTATGGAATTTCACTTTATCAATAGCATCCAGGATTTCTTGACGGAATTTTGAAACAGAAGCAAACCATTGTGGCACGGCACGCCAGATGATTGGTTTTTTCGTCCGCCAGTCAAATGGGTAGGAGTGAGAGATTTCTTCTTGAGCAAGAAGCAGATCGCCAAGTTTCTCAATAACCGTTGGAACAACCTTGTCATAGAACTGACCTGCAAAGTCAGGTCCAGCATTCTCCATCATGATTCCTCGTTCGTTAACCGTAACGGCTACTTCGAGGCCATTTGCAATCCCTACATTGTAGTCATCCTCACCAAAACCAGGAGCCGTATGGACGATACCGGTACCTGAATCAAGGGTTACATGCTCACCAAGGATCACCAATTCATCAACTTCTGTATCCCATGGGTGTTCTGTAACGATGTGGTTCAATTCTTTCCCTTGGTAAGTCGCAAGGACTTCATCATTCTCCCAACCGAATTTTTCAGAAAGGCTTGGCAAAAGCTCAGATGCTACGACATATTTACGATCAGATCCAGCAGGTTTCACTACGACATAATCAAACTCTGCACCTACCGTCAATCCACGAGAAGCTGTAACCGTAAATGGAGTTGTTGTCCAGACAACAATGTAGGTATCTGTATCTAGGACACCCTTACCATCTTTAACTTTGTTAGCATAGTAAAGAGAAGTTGATACCAAATCATGGTATTCAATCTCTGCTTCAGCAAGAGCTGATTCAGATGACCATGACCAGTAAACTGGCTTAGCCCCACGGTAGATATAACCCTTATTAGCCATCTCACCAAAGACACGAATTTGGGCTGCTTCATAGTCTGGAGTTAAAGTCACATATAAATTTTCCCAGTCACCTGACATCCCCAAACGCTTGAAATCATCACGTTGTTTATAAACTTGAGAAAGAGCGTACTCACGACAAAGTTTTAAGTACTCAACCAAGTCCATTTCTTTACGTTTCACACCTTGTTTTGCCAAAACCTGCTCAATTGGCAGACCATGAGTATCCCAACCTGGGATATAAGGGGCGTTAAAACCTGACATAGACTTAGAACGAATGATGATATCTTTTGAGATATGATTCATGGCATGTCCAAGATGGATATTTCCGTTTGCGTATGGAGGGCCATCATGCAAGACAAAATGAGGTTTCCCTTCATTTAGTTCTTGACGACGTTGATACAATTTTGCATCTTCCCATTCCTTTTGCCAAACTGGTTCTTTCGTTGGAAGACCAGCCCGCATTGGAAAGGCTGTTTTCCCAAGATTCAATGTTTCTTTAAGTTTCATTGTGTCTCCTTATTGATTTAAAAAGCTATAAAAAAAAACACGAGCATCCTAAAAAGGACGATTGCTCGTGGTACCACCTTTGTTCGAGAAGTCGCAAGCGACCTTCTCCTCTCATCCCGTAACGAGGGAAACGTCCGTTCTTACTCAAGGGTTCAGAACGAATACTGTAAAAGGATCATCCATTAAGAGGGAGTGCAGATCTTCCACCATCATCTGCTCGCTAGACCTATCATTAATGGACCTGTTTTTACAAAATTATAAAATATTGACAGATTCACGATTTGCATCATCTTCAGGTTGAACAGTTTCTTCAACTGCAACAACTTCTTCATTTTCATGACGAGCGTGCTCTGCCTCTTCTAAAGCGGATTGAACTTTTTCATTCAAACCTTCAAACGCTTGTGTCGCACCCAATTCTAAGTTAGCTGCTTCAATGCGTTTTTGCAATTCTTCGATTTCAGCTGGAGAGAATTGACGAGTCAAATCAATGTTCTCATCTTCTGCATGATGATGGTGAACAGATTCACCCAAAGCTTTCTCAACAATTTCACGGAAAGCTTCATCACTTGTTTGAATATACATAGCTGTTGGGCGAAGAATTTCATCCCATTCAGGCGTATCGATAATGCTCAATTGGCTTTCGATGGTTGATTTCAAACGTTGATGGAAGACGCGTGTCTTGTTCTTCAACTCCTCTGTTTCAACGGCAACCTTCTTGGCGTTATCCGTTGCATGACGAAGGATTTCATTTGCTTTTTGTTTTGCTTCATCTACTAAATGCTGTGCATCTTGTTCAGCTTGACGAACAATATTTTCAGAACGTTCGTTAGCTGCTTGTTTGACACGTTCAGCAGTATCTTGTGCAATCAAAACAGATTGACTCAATGAATCTTTCATTTCATCAAAATAGTTTAAGCGTTCTTCAAGAGCTTGAATTTTTGCTTCTTGATCATGATTTAAACGAACAAGATCTTCATAATCGCGAACAACGATATCTAGAAATTCTTCTACTTCGTTCGCATCATACCCTCTAAATTTAACGCCAAAAGTTTTATCTTTAATTTCTAAAGCAGTAAGAGCCATAACTCCTCCTCATTTTTTACTTAAGAGTATTTCAACAGTTACTTTATATTTTCCACTCTTTGAAATACCATTTTCAGAAACAATTTTAAGACGCCCAAAGCGTCGAACACTGACTAAATCATTCAGACCGACAGCATAGCTAACATTGGAGGTCGTCGCATAGTTAACTTTCACTAGACCAGAACTAATCAACTGACTAGCTTGTGAGCGTGAAAGCTTGAAGGTCCCAGCAATCACCTTGTCTAACCGATAACTCGACACGAGAATATCTCGCTGTTGGGTTTCTTCCTCTACGATCATTTGTTCAGAGAGAGGAACTTCCCTCAGCTTAACAGGTACCCGAGAAATTTTCTGGATGTGATCCATGAAATAGGGAACAAAACGCTGTTCAACAAATACTTGAATCTTTCCATCACTCGCTAGAATATCTCCAAAGGACTTGCGCTCCACACCTAATTGGTGAACAATGGTCCCCAGTACCTGGGAATGGGTCAAGTGATGAAATTTTGAAGCATATACCATCTCTATTAAGGCCAGATCAAAGTCACTTGGATCCAATTGGTAATAATCCGGAGCAACAATAACCTTAGCATACTCCATTTTCTGCTCATCACTGGAAGCAAAGACCTGTAATTGATAGCTTGCCGCAACATTTCGTAAAATACCGACCTGATGAGGGTTTAAAAAACCCGTCACCTCAACAGAATAGCGTTCCACCACTCTTTCAGACAATTCAATACAGCGATCAATGAATTCGTGATCTTCGCGATTGAAATGTTGGTAAATCTCTGTCTGTCCCATCGTATTCTATCCAATCAAAAGTAGGAACAAGCGGGCTAATAACTGATTCATCAAGTTCAAGACCAAAAGTGCTACTAGAACTGTAAAATCCAAGCCCCCAAACTGCAATGGTAACTTTCTAAAAAGGCTCAAAAATGGTTCAACTAGGCGGTGAACCATTTGTCCAAGAGTACTCTGAGGTGCCCCAGGGAACCAAGATAGTAAGGCATAGATGACAAGAATGATGGAATAGATTTGAATGATATTTGATAAGTATTGAAAGATAATCATCTTAACGATTACGTTTCATATCATAGTCAAATTCTGTCACTTCCACATCATTTGGAAGGCGGATATCTTCAATGTTAACGACTACATTAATTGGAGTCAACAAGTACATGGTACTTGCAACACGACGAAGATTTCCTGCTAAAACATAACGAGCCCCATCCAAATAATCTAAACAACGACGTGCTTGTACTTCTGTCATATATTGGAAGTCAATCAAGATACTCTCATTAGATAGTAATAGATCTACAATTTCAGTCGCTTCCTCGTATTTGCGGGGATAGCGTACATCAATGGTAATCTTTTCATCTGTATTCGCACGATTAGCAGCCAATTCACGTTGACGTTCATGCAAGCGAGTAATATTCTCAGATGTATTTTTCGTTGTTGATACAGGTTCCTTCACAGCTGCTGTAGATACAGGAGTTGTAACAGGTGCAACAGGAGTCGGTTTTTGTCTTACCGGTTCTTTTTGACTAATCTGTGGACGAGGAGAAGTCACTTGAGGAGTCGGCTGTGGCTGTGGAACTGGTTGAGTTTCCGCCCCAGCTGCTTTTGCCTCGCGAACTTCTACTTCTTCACCGTCTTCTGTGAAGTAGTCAATAAAGTTGTTAAATTTATCTTTTAATGACATAGTTCTTTCCTATTTAAAAAATGATGTCCCAATTCTTACATAAGTCGCTCCGTTCGCAATGGCTACTTCAAAGTCACGACTCATACCCATACTTAGTTCTGAAAAAGGCATATTTTTTAATTGTTTCTTTTCTAGTTGTTTCTGAAGTTGGTGAGTTTTTGAAAAAATATCCTGCAACTCTTCTTGACTAGCCTCAAAAGGAGCCATCGTCATTAAACCAACAATTTCAATTTTGTCCAGCTGTGCGATTTCCGCTAAAACATCATCCAGTTCATCGGGTGCAAATCCATGCTTACTTTCTTCACCAGAAATGTTCACTTGGAGGAAACACTTGATCGGGTGTTCTGCTCGCTTTTGAATTTCTTGAGCCAGCTTCACCGAATCCAAGGCATGAAAGTAATCGACGAGATTGATCACATCTTTTACTTTCCGCCGTTGGAGGCTCCCAATCAAGTGCCAAGTGAGGTCATACTCTTTTAGAGCTTGATACTTTTCTAGGAATTTATCGACACGATTTTCACCAATATGTTGGATACCTGTTTTCACCAGTGCTTCTGCTGTGGCAACATCCACATACTTGGTGACAGCTATCACATTAACTTGATCTTGACGGTTAGCTTTGTTTCTTGCTGTTTCTACTTGTTGCCGAACAAGATCAGCATTCTCTACCAGATTCATGATTAACGATTCCGGAAGAATGGTGGTGTTTCCAATTCATCATCATCTGAAGATGAATCTACGTAACGATCAACTTGATGTGTTGATGTTGGTTCAGTTTGGCGAACGATATTCTCACGACGAATATCCCAATCACCAAAGGCTGAGCCACGGTTTGGTTCTACCGCTGGACGACTTGGAGTTGTTGGCAATTCAACATCTTGTTTCAAATCAAATTCACGGTCAAATGGTGCAGCTTGTGGGCGTTGTTCACGTGGTCCTGTTTTATAAGGACGTTGTGAGGAAGCAATTCCGCTAACGCGTTCTACCTTGTCTTGACGGACACCAGTTGCAACAACCGTCACGCGGATTTCATCTTTAAGAGATTCATCAATAGATGTACCCAACCAGATGTTCACTCCGTGACCTGCAGCTTGGTTTACAATTTCTGAAGCTTCTTCAGCTTCGATCAATGTCATATCCAAACCACCTGTTACGTTGACGATCACGTCTTCTGCACCATCAATTGTAGTTTCAAGAAGTGGAGAGTAAATGGCTTTACGAGCCGCTTCGATAACGCGTTCTTCACCACTACCAACACCAATACCCATGAGGGCATTCCCTTTGTTTTCCATAACGGTCTTCACGTCTGCAAAGTCAAGGTTGATCAATCCAGGACTTGTGATCAAGTCAGTGATCCCTTGAACACCTTGACGAAGAACGTTATCTGCTTCACTCAAGGCTTCAAGAAGCGGTGTCTTCTTGTCTACAATTTCAAGCAAGTTGTTATTAGAAATAATCAACAAGGTATCTACATGTTCGCGAAGTTCGTTGATCCCTTCAATAGCGAAGTTGCCACGTTTTGAACCTTCAAACCCGAATGGACGAGTCACAACGGCTACTGTCAAAGCACCTACAGCTTTGGCAATACGAGCGATGACTGGTGCAGCACCTGTACCAGATCCTCCACCCATCCCTGCAGTGATGAAGACCATGTCTGCACCTTGCAAAGCTTCTGTTAACACTTCTTCGCTTTCTTCAGCTGCCTTACGACCAACTTCAGGTTGACCTCCAGCACCCAATCCACGAGTCAATTTTGGACCCAATTGGATAACTGTTTCAGCCTTAGCACTTGAAAGTGCTTGAACATCTGTATTAGCTGCGATGAATTCTACACCGGCAACGCCTTCGTCAATCATACGATTGATGGCGTTACCGCCACCGCCACCGACACCGATTACTTTAATTACTGCACCTTGTGCCGCTGCTGTGTCAAATGAAAATGTCATAAATACTTACACTCCTTAATCAAACATATTACCGATCAAATTTTTCATTCGGTCTGTGAATGTAGTTTTTGGTTCTTGTTTACTATCATTGCTTGCTGCTGGAATTTCTTGAGCATCCACTGGAGATTCAATCTTCTCAGCATTGTATGCAGGTACTACCGGTTGTGCTGGAGCAGCAGGTTGTGGTTGTACTTGTGGTTGCACCGGACGATCAAATTGAATTGGTTGTTGACGCAAGACTTCGTCTCCATGAACCGCAGCTTGAGCAATAATATCCACATCTGTCAAATTGCCTGCATATTCAGACAAGCTAATTACATGGGCAAAAGCTGGATTGCGAATTCCAATTTGATTTGGAACAAACAATTTCACATTTACACCAAAGACTTCTTGAGCCAATTCTTCAACACCAGGAAGGATTGCACCTCCACCGATAATCACAATACCACCAGGAAGATCCAACAAATGTCTTCTCTCAAGGTCTTGTTTGATTTGCTCAAAGATGTGTTTGATACGTGCTGAAATGATTTCAGCTAAGTACTTCTCAGTCACTTCAACTGGCTCTACTTCACCGATGACTTCTACATGGAAGACTTCGTTTCCAGCAGATGGCACATAGGCTTCACCATAGTTGAACTTCAAGCCTTCTGCCAATTTTTGAGAAGTTTTCAATACTTTAGAAATATCTTTGGTAACATAATCGCCACCTTCTTGGTAGATATTTGTAAATTGAAGTTCTTGGCTACGAACAGACGCCACCGTTGTTTGGCCACCACCCATATCGATCACCGTTGCTCCGAATTCACGTTCGCCTTCATTCAAGACTGTTTTGATCATCGCAAGCGGTGAAATGATGATGTTTTCAACTTGTAAGCCTGCACGTTCAACGGTTTTACGCAAATTGTGCAAGATTGTACGAGGTCCTGTATAAAGAAGGCCACGCATTTCAAGTCGGATCCCCATCATTCCGCGTGGATCGCGGATTCCTTGGAAACCATCAACTGTGAATTCTTCAGGAATGAAGGTGATTACTTCACGATCCGGTGTCATACTTTTTGTGAGTGCAGATTTGACAACATTTTCAACATCTGCATCTGTGATTTCTTTCGAATCACTTGTGACTGGAATCATCCCTTGAGTTGCTTCGATTTGTAGTAAGTTTGCAGGCAACCCAACATTGACTAGATTGATTGAAATCCCTGCTTTTTCTTCAGCTTGGCTGATTGCATTTTTAATTGCATTTGAAGCAGCTTCGATATCTACTATAATTCCATCTTTGACGCCAGCACTTTTTGCATTGCTGACTCCAATTACATTCATTTCTCCATTGACATGTTCTGCCACCAATACTTTTATTGAACTAGTACCGATATCTAAACCTGTAAAAAAGCCGTCTCTAGCCATTACACCAGTCCTCTCTCTTTATTTGTTTTCACTTTACATCTATTTATAGCCCTTTTAGTTGGAACTATCCAAACTTCATTATATCACAAAGAAGCCTAAAATGGACATTTTTTCTTCAATTATTTGAGATAATTTATGGGCTTTGCTCATTCCCAGAAGAATTTTCGCCTTCTGGATTCTGTTCTTGATTCTGTTCTTGGCTTGCTTCCTCAGAATGTTTTTCTTGCTTTTCTGTACTTTCAGCCTTTTCTTTTTCAGCTTGCTCTTTGGCATCTGCGATGGATTGTTCACTATAGCTGAAGACTCCAGCCTCCATATCAATGGTGGAATCATCGTCTAATTGCTTACTAATGGCCTTATAATAAGGAAGCTTGCGGGTAATTTGGGAAACAGGGACCAAGATTTTATTATTATTTTTCATGGTAATGGTCACTAGATCCTTCGTAACCTTGCTTGGTGTCAGATCAACCGAAACAATTTTATCCGTAATGGAAGAAGAAATAGACTTCATTTCTTGGACAAATTGTCTAACCAATTCTCGATCTGAGAATTTCAAGCTAATATAGGAGGACGGCAATTCCGAAGCTGGAGTTACTGTCTCAACGACTTCTCCATTTTCCAATACTGGATAGTGGTCTTCTCCGGTCACATAATAGGCAACCACTTTGTGTTCCACGATATTGACTTTAAAGGTCACAGGAAATTGATAATGCATGTGAACCTCTTTGATCCATGGACTAGCCGTTTTCATATTTTGTTCATAGACCGATTTATGAAGGAAGGTCGTCAGAGTATAATCTTCTTCTTTGATGCGACTTTTTTCATACAAGAGTTGCTGATCAACTGCTTTGTTCCCCGAAAATTCAATCACTTTCTGTGTGGACAAGGGACTTAAAAAATAGATTGAGAGAAGGGCGACAATCGAGCTGATTCCGATTACCGGAAGGGCACGATAGATATGGCGTTTCGCCACTGTCGGTTCCTTCTTTGGCTTTTTCGTCTTTAATCCTTTAAAGAATGAAGGCTTTTTCTCTTGCTTCTCTGAAGGATCTAGCTCCTCTACAGCCGGATCATTCTCTTCTCCTTCTGAACTTTCTCCATCTGCTTCCGGATCCTCTTCGGCCTCAGATTCATCTTCCTCTTCAGACTCTTTTCGTTCGTCAGATTCTTCCTCTGAGATGGAAGCTGTTTCTTTTTCTGAAAGGTCTTCGTCTTCTTTTGTTTCTTCGCTTTCAGTTTCCTCTGTTTCAGCTTCTT
>JBKXCY010000020.1:0-14855 GCA_046994005.1 Streptococcus sp. | reverse complement strand
GGGACGACGAAATCGAATTCTAACGAATTACCGATTTCTGTCCCACTCTCTTTTCTTCCTTATAACCAACCCTTTTCTTGGGCGATCTTGGCTGCCTCCGTTCGATTTTCCGCATCCAACTTGGTCAAAATAGCCGACATGTAATTGCGGATGGTTCCATTTGACAGGTATAAATGATTTGCAATTTCTTGATTGGAAGCCCCCTTAGCCACCTCTCTTAAGACTGCTTGCTCTTGCGAGCTCAAAGGATTGGGTTGGGTCAGAATGGTTTCCATTAATTCAGGAGAATATTCTTTTTGCCCTGCCAAAACTGTATGCAAGGTCCCCATCAAGTCCGTAATGCGACGTTCTTTTAAGACATAAGCGTCGACTCCAGCCTTGAGAGCCCGCTCAAAGTAACCAGGCCGCTTAAAAGTGGTGACAATGACGATCTTGAGCTGGGGTTGGTGGCTCTTGGCCCATTCAAGAACCTCAAGACCTGTACGGATTGGCATTTCCACATCTAAAATAGCAATATCTACTGACTGACTTTCCAGCAATTGAATCGCCTCTTGGCCATCTCCAGCCTGTAAGACTTCTTCCACGTCCTCTTGCAAAAGCAAGAGCTGGCAGAGAGCATCTCGCAACATACTTTGGTCTTCAGCAACTAATAAGCGCATCTTATTTCCTTTCTTGATAGGGGATCCGTATTTCTATGCGGGTCGGCTTGTATTGATGACTGATATCCAGCTCTCCTCCCAACAAGGCAATCCGTTCGCGGATTGAGTGCAGGTCCTTATCCGAGACCTTATCAAAGCCGATACCATTGTCTTCTGCGACCATTTCTACCCCTGTTTCGGTGGAGCGATAAGTGAGAAGGGCTTGCGTCGCTTTGGCATGTTTGATCATATTGGTGGCTAGTTCCAGAGACACCATGGCCAGAGCAGACTCTAGAACCGGCGAGATGCTAGCTGTATCGAGATTGTTTTGGATCTCCACTTTGACTTGCGCCACTTCTAGCATTTGCTTGACGGTTTCCAGCTCTCTTGCCAGGGTTCGCTGCTTCAAGTTCTCCACAATCTCTCGGACTTGGTGCATGGACTCTTGACTAATGGCTTGAATCTCTTGCACCTGCTCCTGCGCCTTCTCAACCTGACCCAATGCTAAGAATTGATCAACCAGGTCTGCCTTGACACTGAGCATAGCAAAGGTGTGGCCCAGACTGTCATGCAAATCACGGCCAATCCGATGGCGCTCGTTTTCTGCCAGCAAGAGATTGATCTGGGCATTTTGCTTGGCATGGTCAGCTTTCAACTCTTCCATCATCCGAATCCGAACCATGCCGTAAGTCATGGCATGGGTAAAAAAGAAAATGATGATTAAAAATACCCATTCATACTCCATCGCATTCTGTCTGAAAAAGATAACTCCAAAAAGTAGGAATTGCGATAGAAAAACTGTCCAAAGATAAGGAGAGCGAAAATTGCGAATCTCAAAATGATAGACTAACAGGTTACTGATGAAGAAATAAAACCAAAAATAGTTGGCGTTAATAAAAAGAGTATTTCCTGCTACATAGGCTAGGAGGTACAGCCAATAAATCCAGATCAGCTTTTTGTTTTCAGTAATCAAGATTCCTAGATAGGAAGCAATAAACAAGAGGGCTAAAAAGAAGTGCCAGTAGGGAACCTCACCCAATAAAATAGAGATAAAGGGGAATCCCATAAAGACTAGGCTAGCGTAAAACATATAATGAATACGCTTGAGTTTTTCAATCATGCACGAACCTCAGAATGACGGCGATAGACGATGACAAGGGTAAACAAGACCAAGGTAAACAAGGTTAAATAGAGACTAGCAAAGCCATTGACCTGCCCCTTATTTAAAAAGGTCTTGATCAGTTCCATCAATTGATAGGTTGGCAGGCATTTACCAATAGCTTGCATCCATTCTGGAAAGACACTAATGGGCATCCATAGGCCACCCATGACAGCCAGTCCCATATAGAGGAGATTGCCCGCAACCGACATCAATTGACTAGAAGGAAGCAAGGTCAAGACCAGACCGATAGCTACAAAAGCTAGACTTCCTAGGATGAGAAGGAAGGCTGCTAAGACCCAATCCTGTAGAGACATGTTCACATGCCGCACCACATGACCCACGGTAAAGACGACCCCAATGGATAGGAGAAAGTCTACAAAGAGACCCGCAACCTTTATTAGATAATATTCTACCATAGATACCGGGGTATGGCGCAAGACTTTTTGCCAATTATTGAGTCGATCGGTTTCAAGAACTGTTGGAAAGGAAAATAGAGCCGTAGACATCATGGAAAAAGCCGTCATGGAGAGAAGATAATCCCTCATAAAGTGAGCGGGTGCCCCTGGTGTGTCCTGGTACATCCCTGAAAAGAAGAGATAAAAGGCCGTGGGCATCCCTATTGATAATAAATAATAAATGGCTTGGCGTCTGGTCAAATGCCACTCAACCACGCCGAGAGCTTTCATGCGTTTCATCTTCTCTACCTACTTCCTTTGTATTTTCAAAAATAGAATCCAATAAACTTCGATTGGTCACTTCGATCTCTTGGATCGAACAGCCTTCTTCTTGCAATCGAGTCCACAAACGATTGGCATCACCTGTCACAACTTGAAGGGCATCAGGTTTTACCGTCACTTGACCAATTCCGTCCATCCCTGCCACTAGACCTTGGTAGCGTAGTGGCAGGGTAAAATGTTTTTCTACCTCTTCACTTCTCATAGCTAGTGGCGTCGTATCTCGAAGCAAACGTCCCTGGTGCAAGACCAGGATCCGGTCAGCTGTATGCTCTACTTCCTCAATGTAATGGGAAGAATAGACAATAGTCACACCTTGATCCTTTAAATGCCCGACAATCTCCCAAAAGCGTTGGCGAGTGGACGTATCCATGGCAGCCGTCGGCTCATCCAAAAACAGAAGACTGGGACGACCAATCAAGGTCAGGACAAAGGATAGGAGACGTTTTTGCCCACCAGACAGCTTACTGGCCAACTGTTTCTTTTGTTCTAGACTAAATCGCAATAAATCATCGATTTCATTGACCGTTAAAGGGTTGGGATAAATAGAGCGAAAGAAACTGATCAATTCCTGCACGGTTAACTTTTGCACGATAGCATTCTCTTGAGGGAGATAAGAAACGCTGGTCTTTAACTGAGGATGACCAGGAGCTTTCCCCTCTACTTCAATGATTCCAGAAGTCGCCTTTCTATCTCCTAGGAGGCAATTCATCAAAGTCGTCTTCCCTGCTCCGTTAGGCCCAATCAAAGCCAAACAGTCTCCCCGTTCAACCCTGAAAGAAAGATCTTCTAGAATCACTTTTCCTTTAATACTTTTCTTCAAGTTCTCAACTCTAATGACACTCATGGTGCTCTCCTTTCAACCAGACTTGGCCAGCTGGAATGATGACATAGACGACCAAGGTCACTCCCCAAACCGTTTGGAAAAACCAGCTAGGAAAATAAGCAGAAAACCATCCCGTCATAACCTCTGTTGCCCAAAGGACCAAACACAGAGCAGCTACCAATCCAATTTCAATTTTCTTTTTCATTGCTCCATCTCCTTTTTAACAGCCTTGACCATTTTTAGCCCTTCTTGAACTGCCCAGCTCATGATGCCAATCCCAGCAAATAATTCCCAAGGGAAATGGTAATAGAGGCTATCATCCTTCGAAAAGATCAAATAAACGACCATCCCAACCACTGTCAACGTAAACACCTTAAACAACCATTGTTTCATTTTTTCTTACCTCTTACTTTCTGACTATATTATAACGAAAGGTAAAGAATGCCACTAGATGATTTTGTCACTCGCTCACATGACAAATGTCACTAAAAAAAGCCGAGTGACTTTACTCGACTTTTTTTGTCTTCTTACTGACCTTCTTCTTTCATGCCATGCAATTTCAAGGCCTTCACCAAGGCATCTGCCTTCATGTTTTTCAAATCATTGAGACCGGCATCTTTGAAGTAGGAAATTTGCTCGAGAGATTTGCCATCAATTTTGTTGAGGTCAATCACACTGGTTGAGAGTAATTTCTTCTCTGGTGTGACACTATACTCCAAACTAAAACCAGGAACGGTTTTTAACTTCTTGTAGTCTTCATTTTGCTCTAGCAAAGCCTGAATAGCAGCTGTCAGCTCTTCTGGAGACTTTTCTGCCGCAATTGCTCCAAGTTGTTGGGGTAGATCAGCTGTCACTTCGATACGAAGGTTTTCAACCTTATCTCCCTTTGATTTGATGATATCCCGGTGTTTTGTTCCCTTGATATCTCCAACTAAGGTTGTGGTTTTTTCTACATTTTTTACTTCTTTTTTAACAGTGGAACTGCTAGATGAGCTAGCGGCTGTAGTTTTCTTTGTTTGGGATTGCGAACAACCAGTCAATACCAAAATGGCTAGCCCAAGGGTTACAAAAAATTTCTTCATTTTTATAACTCTCCTTTCACATACTAATACCAGTATAACATATCGCGTCTTTCTTGTCTAAAAACTCCATCACTCAAACCTTTTTCCAGTCATTTCAACCTTTTCATTTTTTGAAAAAATTCACATACTTTTCTCCCATTTTCAACCTTAGTTTCATTTTAAATCCATGTTCTCCTTCCTCATCAAACGCAGGAAGGCTTGTCATCCTCAGGGCTTCTCTTCATTGAAAACTCTGTTTTAGGCAAACATTTATGCACATAAAAAGGTCCCTTTCGGAACCTTCTGTTCATTTATTCTACACTAAACAAGTATGGGTAAACGGGTTGGCCACCTTGGTGGATTTCCACTTCTACGTCTTCGTATTTTTCTGCGAGGCTTTGGGCCAATTCGTTTGCCACTTCCTCACAACCCTCTTCACCAACATAGATGGTCACAATTTCACTGTCTTCGTCCAACATATGGGCGAAGGTTTCTTCTAAGGTTTCCATCATATCTGGATTTGAAACGACGATCTTACCATCGACCATTCCAAGATTGTCATTTTCATGGATTTCAAGGCCGTCGATAGTGGTATCGCGAACCGCTGTTGTCACGCTACCAGATACAACATCACCCAATGAAGCGCTCATGCGTTCGTAGTTTTCTTCGATCGATTTGCTTTCATCAAAGGCAAGAAGACTGGTCAATCCTTGAGGGATGGTCTTGGTCTCTACAACTGCTGCAGGTTGATCAATCACTTCTGCTGCAGATTGAGCAGCCATCAAGATGTTTTTGTTGTTTGGCAAAATAATGATGTTGCGTGCATTCAAGCCTTCAACAGCTTTGACGAAATCTTCCGTTGATGGGTTCATGGTTTGACCACCTGAGATGATGTAGTCCACGCCCTGTGCCTTGAAAATATCTGCCAAGCCATCACCTGCTGCAACAGCAATAATCGCATATTCTTTTTCTTCAACTGGTTTGGCTTGACGCTCTTCTTTTTCAACTTGCGCTTCGTGTTGGTTGCGCATGTTGTCAACTTTGACCTTGACCAAGCTTCCGTACTTAAGGCCTTCTTGCATGACAAGACCTGGATCTTCGGTATGGACGTGAACTTTGACAATCTCATCGTCATTCACCACTAATAAGGAATCCCCAAGGTTGTTCAAATAGTTACGGAATTCATCATAATCAAAGTCTTTAACGTAAGTTGGGCCTTGTTTCAAGGCAACCATGATTTCTGTACAGTAACCAAACTTGATGTCTTCAGTTGCGACATGGCCAGCGACTGACTTGTGGTGTTCCGCATTGATCATTTCACTCATATTTGCAGGAGTGGCTACAAAGTCCTCAGAAGCACTGTATTCACCTGTAAGAGCTGACAAGAAACCTTCATAGATGAAGACCAAACCTTGACCACCAGAGTCCACGACACCAACTTCTTTCAAGACTGGCAACATATCTGGGGTCTTCGCAAGAGCTGTTTTCGCACCTTCAAGAGCCGCACGCATCACTTCCACTGCATCGTTGGTAGATTCTGCTTTTTTCTTGGCACCAATAGCTGCTCCACGAGAAACCGTCAAAATGGTACCTTCAACCGGCTTCATAACAGCTTTATAAGCGACTTCTACACCAGACTGGAAGGCTGCTGCAAGTGCTGCTCCATCCAATTCTTCTTTGTCTTTGACACTTTGAGAAAATCCACGGAACAATTGAGAAGTGATGACTCCTGAGTTCCCACGCGCGCCCATCAATAGTCCTTTAGCGAAGATCCCTGCTGCTTCACCAACAGTTGAAGCAGAACGGTCCGATACTTCTTTTGCCCCATTTTCGATGGTCATGCCCATATTGGTTCCTGTGTCCCCGTCTGGTACAGGAAAGACGTTCAAAGAGTTTACATATTCCGCTTGTTTATTTAAGCGCGTAGCCCCCGCTTGAACCATTTCTTGAAATAAACTTGTAGTAATATTAGCCACGATTATTCTCCCACAATCTTGATATTTTGAATATAGACATTCACAGTATCCGTAGTGATTCCAAGTTGATTTTCCAAACTAAATTTCACACGTTCTTGAATATTTTTTGAGACTTCGCTAATTTTTGTTCCATAGCTCAAAACAGTGTAAACATCAACTGCGATAGTTCCTGCTTCCGTTGTTTTGACAACAACACCTTTAGAGAAGTTTTCTTTCCCTAGGAGGGCTTGGAAATTATCTTTGATCGCATTTTTGCTGGCCATTCCAACCACACCGAAGATCTCAGTAGCGGCACCGCCTACAACAGTTGCGATAACCTCATCAGTCAATTCAATTTGACCGTCCTTTGTATTGATTTTTACTGTCATAATTTCTACCTCAAAAGTATTTTATATTCTATTTTACCATAAAAGAGGTCAACTGTAAAAGGGTAGGGACTATTCTTCTCCCGCTGTGACAGCTGTCTCTAGAGAAAAAGAAAAAGGAGTGGGAAAGGACTCCGATTCGTTCAAAAGAGTCCGTATTCCCACCCCCGACAGTTGATTAGGAAGTACGAATGTTTCAAACATGAGTAATTCCAATCAACCACTGCGTCATACTACTATTCCTATCAAAAAGCGAAGGCTGAACACTTTATGCCCAGCCTTCCTTCTTTATTAAACGCGTTCTACTTTACCAGATTTCAATGCACGAGCTGAAGCCCAAACTTTTTTAGGTTTACCATCGATAAGGACAGTTACTTTTTGAAGGTTTGGTTTTACGGCACGTTTTGTTTGGTTCATAGCGTGTGAACGGTTGTTACCTGATACAGTCTTACGACCTGTGAAATAACATACTTTAGCCATTTCTGTGTTTCCTCCTATTAGATCTAATATAACGGATGTGCTAGCACCACATACCGTACTATATTACCAAAAAAAATCTCTCTTGGCAAGCTTTTGGCCAAAGTTTTTCATTTCAGACTTAAGAAAACGAATTCGCTCCTACATAGATAATTTCTAGATTTCCTAAGGAAACATCGCCTGTAATGTAGAAATCCTTGCTAGTAAGAGCACTTGGATTTTCCTGATGTTGGATCGCTGAGAGGGAATTATCCACATTAACATGGACGCGCCAATCGCTTGGTACATAGAGGCTCAGACTCCCAAGGGAAACATCGACAACAAACTGAGCAGAAGGACCGTCAATCCGGCAATTGTCAAAATAAACCGAAGCTTCTCCCATACTCACATCTGCACTTCCACGGGTAAAGTGTTGGTCATTGAGATATTTTGTCACTGTGGAAAAAGTGACATCAATGTCATTACCATCAGACTTACTCATCGAACCAGCAGAATAGGAAGCTAGGCGGGCTTTTGTTTTCTTAGAGGGTTTGAACAAAATGTTGAGCCCAATCACAGCTAGGATGGAAGAAAGGATGACCACCGAATTGGATACCGGAAGGAAATGGTATTGCCCATTGAGACAAAAGAGAGCTAAAAGTCCATAGATAAAGCCCCAAGCAAAGTGACGTTTCAAAAAACTAGAGAGGGATAGGACTGCAAGCAAGGTGATCCAAGCCAAGGTCCAGATGCTAATGTCCCATTTTACAAAATAGCCTTGTAAGAGCACCAAGGCTGCTAAAAGGATTAAGAAGATTCCGATTAATTTTTTTCTCATGATTTTACCTCATTTCGTTTAGTCGTTCTTTTAAGAGTTGATAGTAGCGTCTGGATACATGGACCTGCTTGTGGGTTTTGTAGAAGTTGACCGTGCTGGTCCCTGAAAAAGACTTTTCCAACGAGTAGATCTGTTTCGCGTTGACAATGGTAGATTTGGAAATCCGACAAAAGGCGATAGGAAGCAACTCCTCCAACTCATAGAGCTTCTGCTTGACCTCATAGGCCTCGTCCCTAGTATGCCCGTAAATCTTCTCCCCATCCGTCTCAAAAAAGAGAATGGATGCTACATCTAGAAAATACTCACTTCGATCCTTGTAGAAGGCTAATGGAGCGACTTTTTGTTCTAGGATTCTCTCTTGCAGCTGGGTCAACTCCGGTGTCAAGCGCGGAGCTCGAATCAAGATCTCAGGCTCGTCCATTGACGGATCCAATTCGATTCTAACTTTCATAAAACTCCTTTCCCAACGTTTTGATAGTACCATTATAACAGTTGGCACAAACAAAACAAGGGCTTTTCAGTAAGTGGCACGTTTTGCCCATCAAGAGGTAGTTTTTGAGAAGTAAAAAAGAGGGTGGGACAGAAATCCTAGCCTCTTCTTGTCTTTGGGTTATCGAGCAAGGCGCAGTGGTTGAGTGGGCTCTACTACGCTGATTTCATCAGCTTTTATAGCCCTACTCAACTGTGAGGAGGTGGGACGTCGAAATCGAATTCTAACGAATGACCGATTTCTGTCCCACTATCTTTCTTTATTTGTTGCTTTCCTTATCTGGTAAAAGAAAACTAAGACCCACGCAAGCAAGGACACCCGCTGTGATCACTAAGCCATTTGAGACCGGCAAGAGATCATAGATCGCGTTTGCAATCATCAGGGCAATCAAAGCACAGATAGCACTTGCCTTGTAATCCTTTTTGAAGAGATTTTCAAGAGTAAAGAAAGCAAATAAGAGAACGGGGAATAAAGGCCAGATATTCACATCAAGCTTTGGAAAGCCAACCATTCCCATTGTGACAACCGCAAGAGCTGCCAGAATAAATCCAAGTCCAAGTAATTTTTTCATCATCGTATACCTCTTTTTCAATAGTTGGAAGGGGGCCTTCCTTTGATGATTCTATGATAGCAGAGGAAGCGAAAAGTAACAAGGACTTTTGACTAAGTGGTTAAAAATAGCGCCTATGCGGTCAAAAAAAGGAGCGAGACAGAACGAATCGTTTATCACCATCATTCATTATCTCGCCCCTCCAAGTGGTGCTTCTAGCCATCACTACTACATCAAGCAGGTCCTTTTAATGTTCATCGAAGCCTTTTATAATTAATTTGGTACAAAAAGCAATTAAACATCAAAAAAGCCCGTCACAACAGACTTTTTACTGTATCATTTGATGCCGATTGCAGGGATCGAACCTGTGACCTACGCGTTACGAGTGCGTTGCTCTACCAACTGAGCTAAATCGGCGATTACCTTCTTAGTATAGCACTCTGAGAACGGATGTCAAGCACTTTTAGTTGATCTTTTTAATCAGAATCTGACATGGATTCTGTGGATCCCATAGTTGAGGAAAAATCTCTAATTTTTTAAAACCCAGACTGCGATAAAAGAGATTTGTTCGGTCATAATCTCTATTTGAACCTTCTGCAACTGTTTTGACCTGTAGGTAGTCCACTTGTTTGACTGCTTCTCTTTCTATAGTCGTAATTAATTCCCTTCCAATTCCTTGACCTTGGAATGATTTTTTCACACCTAGACAGTCAATTTCAGCACAATCTACACTCGAATATGATAAACTTATAAACCCTACTACATCACTTTCTTGATAAGCAGCCCAAACTCGTAAATCTTTAGCTCCTTCGATGTAGGCTTGCGTGCTTTCTGGTATTCCAAACCATTCTGGCAAATCCTTTAAAACCTCAGCGACAACTGCCATTTTTTGATCTTCATCCTTGACTTCTTTAATTACAAACATCATCAGTTCCTTTCTTGATTTTAGTCTTACTTTACCTCTTACGAACCCGCACTTTCGTAGGCATCTAAGCCCTTGTCCCATAGTTTCAAAGAAATGACAAAGAAGACAAGGGAAATTAGAATCAAACCACCAATGTTGAAGAGCCCGTCTTTATCCTGCAAGAAATAGCTGGCAGGATAGTAGGCCGTAAAGGCGAAAGGTACAATAAAGCTAATTAACCAACGAAGGAGCGAATTGTAAATGGAAATCGGATACTTGGCAAAATCATTGAACATATAGAAAATATAAATCATGGCACCTGACTGCTTGGTCCAAAAAGCGATGCTGGCTGTCGCGATTTTTAAAGAAGTGTAAATCAAGGTCGCAAAAGGAATACAAACTAGGAAAAGCAGGAATTTTGGAAGAGTCCAAGCGATGCTAGTTACTGTTGTTCCTAATAGAATGGCACCGACCAAAAGTTCACCCAAGGCATCAATCTGAAAGGTCTCAACGAGGATGTGAAAGAGAGGATTGATAGGACGAGTCAGATACTTGTCAAACTCCCCTTTTCGAACTAGTCGTTGACCTAAAGCCCAGAGATTGTCAAAAAAGAGATGATCTAATCCCTTTGGAATTAAGGAAAATCCATAGATAAATGCAATCTCTTGAAAGGTCCAACCTTCTAGCGAGGGGATGTGTTGAAAGATGACATTGAGAAACAAGAGGTTTAGGCCTTGAGTCAGAAAGACTCCCAAGACACCAACCACAAAATCCACCTTGTATTCCATGATTTGCTTGATGTATTGTCTGATAAAAATCAGATGCATGCGTTGATATTTTTTCATCCTAACCTCCCTGAATGGTGATAAATGACTGGACTCGTTTCCAAATCAACTGAGACAAGCCCACCATCACTATAAGCCAGAAAAACTGAAGCAAAAGTGCTTGAAGAATCTGACTGGTATCGTATTTCCCAACAATAATCATGACCGGAGTGTAAATCAAGGATGAAAATGGCAATAAGGAGAGAATATCTGAAACCACCTTTGGAAAAAACGTTAAGGGAATCAAACTGCCAGACATAAAGGCCACTATTGAAGTCTTGAGTAGATTGGAACCCCATAAATTTTTAAATACAAAGGTTGAAAATCCAAAGCAGATATTAAAGAAAAAGTTAATCAGATAAGCCAGAGTTAAGCTAAAGAGATAAAGGACAGTTAATCCCAACACTTCTACAATACCTTGCCCAGATAAGATTTTCATCAAAACAATGACACTTAAAAATGGCAGTCCAACAGAGATAAAAATCAACCACTTGGAGCCAAGTTCTGTGAAAAGGTAAGAGGCCGCAAAATGCACTGGTCTCAGCAAGCGCATGATAATGGAGCCATCCTTGACCTCCTCCCCAATCATAAAGGAGCTATCAGACCTGGTCAAAAGATTGGTCACAAAACTCATGATGATGTAGAGAGTGATATCTGCCATACTGAAGCCCTGAATCAAAGGCTTCTGGGAGGAGTCAAAGACTGCCTTCCAGAGATAAAAGGCCACAAAAGCCCCCATGACATCACCAATCCGATAGAGAATAAAGTTGACTCGATAGCTAATCAACTCCTGAATCCCTGCATTGATAAAGGGTTTATAACGTCTCCACAATTTGACCATCTTAGAGCTCCTTTCGATAGAAGCGACGGATAATATCTTCAATATCCGTATCTACCATCTTTAAATCACGGACTTCAAAATCAGATAAGGTTTGCTTGATAATATCGGCCGACTGGTAGCGGGAACTATCGAATTCAATATTGAGAGTATTTCCTTGTCTATCAATGGACATATCAGGCAAGCCCTCATAATGAGAGACTAGATGATTTTGACCTGGCGTCAGGTCAAAGGAGAGAGTCTTCATCTTGCCAAAGGTCTCCTTGAGCTGGCTCACCGTCCCATCAAAAATCTCTTGCCCCTTATCAATCATAAAAATCCGATCACAGAGTTGCTCAATATCACTCAAATCATGAGTAGTCAAGAGAATAGTTGTCTCTTCCTCCTGATTAATCTGGGTAATGGCCCGACGAATGTTGTCCTTGACCGACACATCCAAACCAATAGTCGGTTCATCTAAAAAGAGAACTTTGGGATTGTGAAGCAAGGAAGCCGCAATATCCGCCCGCATCCGTTGACCTAGTGAAAGAGTCCGCACAGGATCCTTGATAAATTCCTTCAAATCCAAAACTTCATTCAAAAAGTCCATACGCTTATGGAAAAGCGAGTCCGGTACATCATAGATCTCTTTCAAAACCGTGTAGGTCTCTTGCAGAGCCAAATCCCACCATAACTGGGTGCGTTGTCCGAAAACGACTCCAATATCCTTGACATAATCTTGGCGATTATCCTGGGGAATCTTGCCGTTAATCCGACAAAAGCCAGATGTGGGCTTCAAAATTCCTGTCAGCATTTTGATGGTGGTTGACTTCCCAGCACCATTTGCCCCGATAAATCCTAAAATCTGCCCTTTTGGAACTTCAAAAGTTAAATCCTTGACCGCTTCAAAGGTCTGCTTTTCAGGATGAATAAAGGAGCGCAAGGCTCCCTTTAACCCCGGCTCCTTAACTGTCTTCACAAAATTTTTCTGAAGATGTTGCACTTCTATCATTGCCATATTTATCTCCCTATCGTAAGAAGCAACATTGTATTTTTGACTACAAATATTCTAAATCCTTACTTTCTACACTTTCTAAATATTATTACAGAAGGCTTTATACCAACCTATTATAATCTAATAAAAAAAGGAATGCAAGCGTTTGCTTGTTGATTATGAAATTAGAGATTTCTCTCTTAAAATGAAACTTTTAATCAAAAATTCTGTTAAATAGTTTCCTTAAAACACCAAAAAACCTGCCCTTAGGGGCAGGCTTATTGTTAAGAAAAAGAATTTTTTTAATCGAGAAAATTAACGATTCTACTGTTAATCCTTCAGCATTTAATTATTATCATCAGTCTCAATGGATTTTTAAGCCCTCAATTATTCTCTAAAAATTCTTTAATACGAGAAACAATAGCATCGCTTTGATAATGATAGAGGTCGTGAGGCGCATCCATATAGTCGACTTGAACATTAGACTGGTCGCTTGCAAATCTCTCTGCATAACGTTGCCACTCTGATTGGCTAAAGGTCGTCCCTTCACCATTAGAAACTATTAGTAAGGCTGGAATTTTCGGATTAATGCTAGACGGAACTTTCTTGGCATTTTCCTTTGCCAAACGGGATTCATGAAACATGGCTTGTGACATCAACTGCTTATATGCTAGTAATTTATATTGTTGTCGTTCAGTTTCAGTCAGAGTTGGATTTTTTATATAAAAGGACTCAGGGAAATAGCGTAATAAGCCAATCTTACTGCTCCAATAAGCCACAGTAAGCAAGGCCTGATTATCCTTTAAATCTTCATAACTCGCTGGCAAGGCCCAATCCAGGCCAATCAAAGCCTTCACTTCATTCGGATATTTCTCTTGCCAAGCAAGACTCTCTAAACTAGCCATAGAATGCGAAACAATCACATAAGGTCCTGAAATATGAGCTTGCGCCAAAGCTTGACGGGTCTCAGAAAGGACCTCCATCACATCTCTTGAACGATCACTATCTTCGCTAAAACCATACCCTGCTCGCTCCACGACAACAACTTTGTATTTTTTGGATAGGGAATCTGATAGATTCTTAAAGTCTAAAATAGGAGAGGCAATCCCTGCACCTGAAAGAAGAACGATTGTTTCAGATCCTTCACCTTTAACAGAGACATTCATTCGATGTCCATTGACTGTCACTTGTTTACCAATGAGGGTGAGAAGCTTACTTTCATTTCGTAAACTGAATTGATGAAAAACAAATGTAGCACCTAAAAAGAGCAGGAGAAGTCCACAAACGATCCAGCTCCACAGTTTGAATTTTTTCATAGGCATATTGTACAAAAATTAACCCCTGGAAGCAACCTTTCCCATACAAAAAAACAAGATCCACATGGGACCTTGCTTTCCTGTTTTCAATTAAGCTTTGCCTTCTGAACCGAATACGTCGATACGTTCTTCAACAGCTGCTGTAATTGCTTCGAAACCTGGTTTCAAGAATTTACGTGGGTCGAAGAGTTTCTTCTTATCGTATTCTGCTTCGTTTGCATCGTATTCACGTACGAATTGACGAGTAGCATTTGCAAATGCGATTTGGCATTCAGTGTTAACGTTAACTTTCGCAACACCAAGTTTGATCGCTGCTTGGATTTGATCATCAGGGATACCTGATCCACCGTGCAATACGATTGGGAATCCTGGAACAGCTTCAGTCAATTTTTGCAAGTGGTCAAGGTGAAGACCTTTCCAGTTTGCTGGGTAAGGACCGTGGATGTTACCAATACCTGCAGCCAAGAAGTCGATTCCTGTAGCAACCATTGCTTTAGCGTCTTCGATTGGTGCCAATTCACCGTCACCGATGATACCGTCTTCTTCACCACCGATAGTACCAACTTCAGCTTCTACTGAGATACCTTTAGCATGAGCTTTTTCAACGACATCTTTCGCCAATTTAAGGTTTTCTTCAACTGGAAGGTGTGAACCGTCAAACATGATTGAAGTGTAACCAGCTTCGATACATTCAAGAGCATCGTCGTAGTGACCATGGTCAAGGTGAATAGCAACTGGTACAGTAATACCCATTGATTCTACAAGGTTTTCAATAAGGGCTTTACATACTTTGTAACCACCCATGTATTTAGCAGCACCCATAGAAGTTTGGATAAGTACTGGAGCTTTCTTAGCTTCTGCTGCACGCAAGATAGCTTGAGTCCACTCAAGGTTGTTTGTGTTA
>JBKXCY010000019.1:0-14866 GCA_046994005.1 Streptococcus sp. | reverse complement strand
CCAAAAGCAATTGCTCAAACAAGAGAAATTTGAACGCAAACAGCAAAAACGAAGAGAGAAGCATAAAGGACATTAACCCTTATCTCTTTCATCAAAAAAGCTTCGGTAGGAAGAACCCTACCGAGGCTTTTTTAACATGTTGAAAACGATTGTTGAATATCTGTATGATGTTCCCAGTCAGCTCGATTGTAGCTTCCTGTAATGGTGTGCTCTTCAGAAAAGAGCAGAACCCGTTCCACAATCGGAGCGATTTGCTCGAAATGGTGGGAGGAAATCACAATCGTTTTTCCTGCTGTTTTGAGATCTTGGAGTAAGGCGACGATCAGCTTCTGGTATTTGGGGGAGAGACCGTTAAAGGGCTCGTCAAATAGCAAGAGACTAGGATTCATAGTGAGGACACTGGCGATAGCGACTAGCTTCTTTTCCCCTCCGGAAAGATGGTAGGGAATACGATCTCTCAGGTGTTCAATCTCTAAAAGAGTGAGTGTATCATTGACGCGTTGGTCGATTTCAACTGCCGATAAGCCGAGTTGACGTGGGCCAAAAGCCAGTTCATCATAGACGCTTGTATTGAACAATTGGGTATCGCTGTTTTGAAAAATAAGCCCGACCTGTTGAAATAGCTGGCCAGCACGATGGGGATCTTTTAAGAAAGAACCATCAATTGTCCAATCCTTAAAGTGGTATTGACCAGAAGAGAGGGGTAAAAGTCCAACTAGAATTTTGAAAAGCGTGGATTTTCCCGCTCCGTTTGGTCCCATCAAAGCGATCGTTTCCCCTTGCTTGATCTGTAGTTGAATATCGTAGATTCCAATCTCATCTGTGTAGTGGTAATTTCCATCTTGAATGGTTATCATAGGCTATCCTTTCTAACGGAGTAGAGTTGTGACGGCAATAAGAAACACTAATTCCAGTAGTAAAAGGCCATCTTCTTTTTTCCAATAGAAGGGCTCTTTTTGTTTCCTGTCCATGCCATATCCTCTCAGCAACATGGCCTCGTAGACCTCTTTGGTATGGTTCTTCGTTGATAGATACAAGAGACCAAGTAGGGAGCCAAAGAGATTGAGATTCACTTTTTGTCCAACCGTTCTTAGCTGGACGCATTCGATCTGTTGTTGCAAGTGTTTCCCTAAGATATAGCCATATTTGAGTGTGATATCAATGGTTTGCACAAAGGTTTTTGGAACACGCAACTGACGAAGGGCCTCGACCAGTTGCACACTTGTCGTTGTGGCTAAAAAGAGAGAAATATTGAGGACAATCATCCCTGCACGTAGCAAAAAGAGTCCTCCATTTTGAAATCCTTGAAATAAGATGCTAGGCAATATCACAATTGTGGAAATCAACAGCACCTTGAACAGGACCTTAAAGAGGTGGAGTAGGACCTCTCCAGGAAGCATGGCAATGTGCATTAACAAAAGGATGCCGATCAACCACAGTTGGATGGGATGGTGGGCAGTCGTAATGAGAATGGCTAAAATTAAAAAGGAAACGAGCCGCATCCAAGACGAAGTTTTGGCCTTGAATGCGGGCGTCGTTTGTTTCATTTTGCCAAGAAAGTGGCGCAATGTTTGAAGATTCATTTGTAAATAGTGATGGCTTTTTGAAGCTTCTAGAGTCGCTTGCTCTTGATGAAGCCAGTCAGGGAGTTTACGCATGAGAAGTCTTTTCTCCGTTCATTGATCGAATGATTTTACTGATGATATAGAAAATGAGAACAGCTGTAATGGCTGATAGAATATAGCCAATCGCAATTTTTGTTCCAGGAATGGTGTAATCACTGAACAAGGCTTCAAAAGAGAATCCATTTTTGATCCCTGTTGGGACTTTGCCATGAAGCAGGCTACCCAATTCTTCAGTAGACCATTCACCAAAGGCTGTCCCATCTGCGAGAAGTCCAAGTGGGCTGAGGACGATCAAAGTAAGGAGTACCCAGCGAATTTTTTTAACGAATGAAGTAGTATTGACTGTACTTGGTGTGTACAACTCTGTAGGAGCGACTTGCTTGACAAAACGGTAAATCACAACGGTGAAGAAGGCTTCGACCCAACCTGCGACAAGGAGGTGAGCACCCAACATAGCAGGCACCGTGATACTCAATCCATAAGGATTATAGAGTGGCTGACCAGCTTCTGACGCGATGAGGGGTTGCAAGCCCAATTCAACACCAGCTAAGAAGGCAGCAGCATTGATCGAAAGAAAAGAACCGATAATAACGCCAAGCGTTTCCTGATGGTGCTTGCGGAACAAGTTATAAATAGCATAGCCAACAAAAGGCATCACAATGGCCATGTTGAAAATGTTGACCCCAAGAGCGAGAATCCCTCCGTCACCAAATAAGAAGGCCTGTAGGAGTAAGGCGACTGTCAGCGCTAGAGAGGCCGCATAGGGACCTATGAGAATGGCAAGAAGGGTCCCTCCGACAGCGTGAGCGGTCGTTCCACCAGGAACAGGAACATTAAACATCATCAATAAGAAGGACAAAGAAGCAGCAATCCCAAGCATCGGAGCTAGCTCTTTATTTTCGTTTAATTGGACCTTGACTTTTTTGATGGACAAGACAATAACAGGCGCAGCAGCAACCGCTAAAACTGCACAACTTGCAGGACTAAGGTAATTATCTGGTATATGCATAACAAATTCTCCATTAGTATGATTTATCTTAGTTAACAGATTACCACATTATAAAATCAAGTGTCGTTACAAAACGAGTCCAACATTTGTTACACTTGCTAGAAAGAGGGAGAAAAAACTAGTTTGAAGGGCTAGAAAGGCTTTTTAAGGTGAATTTAGATAAAATTATTGGTTCCATATCGAAATAGTTGACAGATGTAACGAACAGTGATACAATGACTGTGATGTTTCGATATAGAAATAAAAAGGAGACAAAATGGACAATATGCAAGGAGGCTACCAAGCTTTACAAATACGCTTGTTAAATGGGCGACTTTTTCAAAAACTATTGAGCAAGGAGCCAGATGCTCAATACAGAAGTGAACAAGGTAAGATCTTAACAGTGCTTTGGGAAAAAGAGGATGGTTGGGCAACTGCTACGGATATCGCTCTTGCGACGGGTCTAGCCAATAATACATTGACCAGCATGGTTAAGAAATTGGAAGAACAAGGTTTGGTCACGATTCAACCTTGCACGCAGGATAAAAGGAAAAAATATATCTCTTTGACAGACCTCGGTTGGGCACAAAAAGAAATTGGAGACCGTGTCAGTAAAGAATTGGGGGAGATTTTCTATCAAGGATTTTCGGATCAAGAAATCCGAGAATTTGAGGCCTATCAAGAGCGCATTATCTCTAATCTAAAAGCTAAAGAGAATGACCTCTAAGGAAAGGAAGTAACAGTTATGATTGGTATTACAGGGGTAACAGGGAAATTAGGTTCTTATGTGGCTAATCTTGTAGATAAGAAAGGAATCGCTTCAGTCCATCTAGCACGAAGCCCAGAGCGTGCAAAGATCTATGCGTCAGCGAAAATTCGTAAAATAGTGTATGCCAATACACCAGAGGTGGTTGAGGCCTTAAAGGGTATTGATATCTTGTTGATGGTTTCTGCTCGGGAAAATCCAGAGCGTGTCAAGGAACACCAGGACTTTTTAGATGCTGCAAAGCTAGCAGGAGTAGAGCATATCGTCTATACCTCCTTTTATGGGGCAGATGAGAAGGCAATGTTCACCTTGTCTCGAGATCATGCCCAGACAGAAGCCTATATCAAGGAGTTAGGGTTCACCTACACTTTTCTAAGAGATAATTTTTACTTGGACTTCCTGATTGATATGGCGCTTGAAAATGGAGAGATTCGTGGTCCGGCAGGCAGTGGTCTTGTGTCAGCTGTTGCCCGTAAGGACACATCTAGGGTTGCAGCAGAAATTCTTTTAAATCCTAAGGAGTGGGAAAATCAAACCTTGAATTTGACAGGGCCAGAGGATCTTTCTATGGAAGAAATCGTAGCGCTTCTCTCAAAAGAGACCGGTGACGCCATCGCGTATGTGGATGAAACAGTAGAAGAAGCTTATGAGTCACGGAAAAAATGGTCAGCACAAACTTGGGAGTACGATGCCTGGGTCAGCACCTATACAGCGATTAAAGCTGGGGAACAAGCTGGGGTTTCAACAGATATCGAAAAAGTTCTAGGACATCCGGCAAGTAGCCTATTGGATACTCTTAGAGACAGAAAACTTATTGAGGAAAAACATGATTGAATATAAACATGTAGCCTTGCGCTACACGGATAAGGACATTTTAAAAGATGTCAATCTCCGTATTGAAAATGGAGAATTTATGGTGCTAGTAGGTCCTTCAGGATCTGGAAAGACCACCATGATCAAGATGATTAACCGTCTTTTGGAGCCAACTGATGGCAATATCTATATGGATGGAAAACGCATCAAGGACTATGATGAACGTGAATTACGTCTGTCTACTGGTTATGTGCTTCAAGCCATTGCTCTATTTCCTAATTTGACAGTTGCGGAAAATATCGCTCTCATTCCTGAGATGAAGGGCTGGGGCAAGGAGCGAGTGGCTTCCAAAACAGTCGAACTTTTAGAAAAAGTAGGTCTTCCAGCTTCTGATTACGCCGATCGCAAACCCCATGAGCTATCTGGTGGGGAGCAACAACGGATTGGCATTGTGCGGGCCATCATTGCAGAGCCAAAAATCTTACTGATGGACGAGCCCTTTTCAGCCTTGGATGCCATTTCCCGCAAACAGTTGCAGACTCTCACCAAAGACTTGCACAATGAATTTGGTATGACGACTATTTTCGTGACTCATGATACGGACGAGGCCTTGAAATTAGGCGATCGGATTGCGGTGCTACAAGAAGGAGAGATTGTGCAGGTGGCGGATTCTGAGACCATTTTAGCCAAACCAGTCAACGACTTTGTTGCGGATTTATTTGGAGGTGCTCACCATGTCTAAACTATTTGCAACCTTTCAAGAACGCTTTGGAGACTGGCTCACTGCATTAGGGCAACATTTGCAACTGTCGTTACTGACCTTGCTCCTTGCGATTTTTCTGGCGGTCCCTCTGGCTATTTATTTAAGTACACGCAAGAGAGCCAGCAACTGGGTTTTACAGGTAGCTGGAATCTTCCAGACTATTCCTTCCATGGCCCTTTTGGGGCTCTTCATTCCCATCATGGGAATTGGAACACTTCCGGCCTTGACAGCTCTCGTCATCTATGCCATTTTCCCCATCCTTCAAAATACCATCACCGGTTTACAAGGGATTGATCCAAGTCTAGAAGAAGCAGGAATCGCCTTTGGGATGACCAAGTGGGAGCGACTCAAGAAGTTTGAGATTTCCTTGGCCATGCCCGTCATCATGTCTGGGATTCGGACAGCAGCTGTGATGATTATCGGGACGGCTACCCTAGCTGCATTGATTGGAGCAGGGGGACTCGGTTCCTTTATTCTTCTGGGGATTGACCGCAATAATGCCAGTCTGATTTTGATCGGTGCCCTGTCTTCTGCTTTCTTGGCCATCGCCTTTAACCTTCTTCTCAAATGGATGGAAAAGGCCAAATTGCGGACCATCTTTGCGGCTTTTGCGGTCATGATCCTGGGATTGGGAGCTAGCTATACGCCAAATCTTCTTCCTAAACCGGAAAAAGAAAATCTGGTCATCGCTGGGAAGTTGGGTCCTGAACCGGAAATTCTAGCTAATATGTATAAGATCTTGATCGAGAAAAATACGGATATGACAGTGACTGTTAAACCAAATTTTGGCAAGACCACCTTCCTCTATGAAGCTCTGAAAAAAGGGGATATCGCTATCTATCCAGAGTTTACAGGGACTGTGACCGAAAGTCTCCTCAAGCCGGCGCCGCAAGTCGACCATGATCCAGAAGCAGTCTATCAAGCGGCTCGAGATGGGATCAAGAAACAAGACAACCTAGCCTTGCTCAAACCCATGGCTTATCAGAATACCTATGCTGTCGCAGTGCCTAAGAAAATTGCTCAAGAGTATGGACTCAAGACCATTTCCGATTTGAAAAAGGTGGAAGGACAACTTAAGGCTGGATTTACCTTGGAGTTTAATGACCGAGAGGATGGGAACAAGGGCTTGCAGAAGGTATACGGACTCCATCTACAAGTCTCCACCATGGAGCCAGCCCTTCGTTACCAGGCGATCCAGTCCGGTGATATCCAGATCACAGATGCTTACTCAACGGATGCCGAGCTGGCTCGCTATGACCTGGTGGTTCTTGAAGATGATAAGCAACTCTTCCCTCCTTATCAAGGGGCTCCCCTCATGAAAGAAGCTCTTCTTAAGAAACATCCAGAATTGGAAGGGATTCTCAATCAGTTAGCTGGTAAAATCACAGCAGAGCAAATGAGCCAGATGAACTACCAAGTCGGAGTAGAAGGCAAGTCAGCTGCTCAAGTAGCGCGTGACTTTTTGGTAAAAGAAGGGTTTATTAAAAATTAACAAACAATTCTCAAGTCTTCGCACTTGAGAATTTTTTAATAGAAAGCAATTTTAACCCCTTTTAGCAAGCTTTTGTTATAGAGGGAGAGACCTTCTCTTCAAAAAACTCCATTGAGTCTGGCTTAAAATTGTGTTACAATAAGCTTTGAAAATGAATGAAAGTATATGGAAAAAGTATGAAAAAACAACCAGTGATTGGAATTACAGGAAATGAAAGACCCTTCCCGGATGATCCAGACGCGAACATGAGTTATGCGGCGACTGGTTTTGTCGAAGCGGTCAAAGAGGCAGGAGGGATTCCCTTGATCTTGCCAATTGGAGATGCGGCCTTAGCCAAAGACTACATATCAATGATTGATAAGCTCATCATCACCGGTGGACAAAATGTCTTGCCCAAGTTTTACGGAGAAGAAATCACCATCGACAGTGATGATTACCTCTTGAAACGCGATCTCTTTGAGTTGGCTTTGATTGAAGAAGCGCGTGCGACTAAAAAAGCGATCTTTACCGTCTGCCGTGGGACCCAGCTCTATAATGTCGCTCTAGGGGGAACTCTGTATCAAGACATTGAACACCATTGGCAAGACAATCCAGGTCAGTACACCAGCCAAGAGTTGGTGACCAAGGATCAGACGGTCCTGCAAGAGATCTATGGTAAGACCAGTCGCATCAATTCTTTCCATCATCAAAGTATTAAAGACTTGGCAGATGGCTTAGAAGTGATCGCGCGGGATCCTAAAGATGACATCATAGAAGCCGTTCAATCCACAGATGAGAGCCGTTTCCTCGGCGTTCAGTGGCATCCAGAACTACGTTTTGACAAGAGCCTAGCAGATCGCAAGCTCTTTGAATATGTCGTGAATCAATTGTAAAGAGGACCAGCTCCCTTAGGAATTTTTCCTAAGGGGCTTTTTCTTTAATCTGCGTAAGAAAGACTGTAAATTGTGCCTAGGTTTTGGGGGAGGATGCGCTACAATAGAGCTAGTAGAATGAGGAGGATTAGGACATGTATCAATTTCCAAAGGATTTTTTATGGGGGAGTTCGACCTCGGGGCCTCAAACAGAAGGACGTCTAGCCCAGGATGGAAAGGGAGACAATCTCTGGGATTACTGGTATAGGATCGAGCCCAACCGCTTTTATCAAGGGCAAGGACCAGAGAAAACATCGACTTTTTATGAACACTGGGAAGAAGATTTGGATCTCTTGTTAGAAACCGGCCACACCGCCTTTCGAACTTCTATTCAGTGGTCACGTATTTTCCCAGAAGGACGAGGGAAGATCAATCAAGCAGGCGTTGATTTCTACCGTCGTGTCTTTGAAAAGATTAAGGAAAAAGGGATTCACCTCTTGGTCAACCTCTATCATTTTGATTTACCGATGACTCTTCAAGAGCAGGGCGATGGTTGGGAAAATAAAGAAACCGCCTATGCTTATCAAGAATATGCGCGTTTTTGTTTCAAGACCTATGGGGATCTGGTCGATCAGTGGATCACCTTTAATGAACCCATTGTCCCTGTGGAGTTTGGTTATTTTTATGATGCCCATTTTCCTCATAAGGTAGACGCAGCAGCAGCTGTTAAAGTAGCCTACCACACCCAGTTAGCAAGCTCTTTAGCAGTGAAGGCCTGTCACGAGGTGGATCCTAACTATCGTATTGGGATTGTGCTCAATTTGACACCAGCCTATCCTCGGAGTCAGCATCCAGAAGATGTGAAAGCTGCGCGCATTGCCGAGCTCTTTCAAGCCAAATCCTTCTTAGATCCATCTGTTCTTGGTCATTATCCTGAAGAATTAGTGGAAATCCTACGGGAGCGCGATCTCTTACCGGATTATGATCCCTTTGAATTGCGCTTGATTGAGGAAAATACGGTGGATTACCTAGGAGTTAACTATTACCAACCACTCCGTGTGGCGGCTCCTCGTTATGCTCCAAATCCAGCATCTCCGCTACTCTTTGAACAATTTTATGAACCTTATGTTATGCCAGGGCGCAAGATCAATCCCCACCGTGGTTGGGAAATCTATGAGCAAGGCTTGTATGACATTGCCCAAAATATCAAGGAAAACTATGGCAATATCGAGTGGATCCTGACAGAAAATGGAATGGGGGTTGAAGGAGAGGAAAAATTCCGCAAGGATGGCGTGATTCAAGATGACTACCGGATTGACTTTGTCAAAGACCATCTTCGTGAGCTCCACCGGGCTATTCAAGATGGTGCCAACTGTAAAGGATATTTGATCTGGACCTTTATTGACTGCTGGTCATGGCTCAATGGCTACAAGAACCGCTATGGTTTAGTTGAGTTGGACCTCGAAAGTCAAAAACGAACCCTCAAAAAATCCGGCCATTGGTTCCGTGAGTTGAGCAAGCAGAATGGATTTGAAGAGTAGAAAAAGCAACCTATCAACCAAGATGTTGATAGGTTTTTCTTAACCCTCCCTTAACTAGACCAATTTTCTTATATTTCCTAGTTGACAAACTGGAAGAAGCATTGTATACGACTCCGCTGGTTACTTTTTTGGTAAATTAGACTAGACCAATTTTAAAGTAACTGAGAAATTGACCATAGGTCGTTTGACTAAGTAAAGGGGAAAGTATAGCAAGGCTATATCGTAAAAACTATGTGCGGAATCGTTGGTGTTGTAGGAAATACAAATGCTACTGATATTTTGATTCAAGGACTTGAAAAACTCGAATACCGAGGCTATGACTCTGCGGGTGTTTTTCTGGCTAGTGAAGGCAAGAGCCAATTGGTAAAGGCAGTTGGCCGCATTGCAGAATTGTCATCTAAGGCAGAAGGTGTCGAAGGGACAGCTGGGATTGGACATACCCGTTGGGCCACTCATGGAAAACCAACTGAGGACAATGCTCACCCACACCGCTCTGAAACAGGTCGCTTTGTTTTGGTCCACAACGGGGTCATTGAAAACTATCTTGAAATCAAGGAAGAATACTTAGCAGGTCACCATTTCAAGGGGCAAACAGATACAGAAATCGCCGCCCACTTGATCGGAAAATTTGCTGAAGAAGATGGCTTATCTACGCTTGAAGCTTTCAAAAAAGCCCTCCACATCATCCGTGGAGCCTATGCTTTTGCTTTGATGGATGCGGAAGATCCAAGCACCATCTATGTAGCGAAAAATAAATCACCACTCTTGATCGGTCTTGGAGATGGTTACAATATGGTCTGCTCTGATGCTATGGCCATGATTCGTGAAACCAACCAATACATGGAAATCCATGACCAAGAGTTGGTCATTGTCAAGGCTGATAGCGTTGAAGTGCAAGACTATGATGGAAACGTCAAAGAACGGGCTAGCTACACGGCTGAACTCGACCTTTCTGATATTGGAAAAGGGACTTACCCATACTACATGCTCAAGGAAATCGATGAGCAACCAACTGTCATGCGTAAGTTGATCCAAGCCTATACAGATGAATCTGGTCAAGTAGTGGTAGATCCAGCTATTATCAAGGCTGTTCAAGAAGCAGACCGGATCTATATCCTTGCGGCTGGTACCTCTTACCATGCTGGATTTGCGTCTAAAAAAATGTTGGAAGAGTTGACAGATACCCCAGTAGAACTCGGTATCTCCTCTGAGTGGGGCTACGGTATGCCACTCCTTAGCAAGAAACCACTCTTCATCTTTATCAGCCAATCTGGTGAAACAGCCGATAGCCGCCAAGTATTGGTCAAAGCCAATGAAATGGGCATTCCAAGCTTGACAGTGACCAATGTTCCAGGTTCAACTCTTTCACGTGAAGCAGACATGACCATGTTGCTCCATGCTGGACCTGAAATTGCGGTAGCTTCTACTAAGGCTTATACGGCTCAAATCGCAGCCCTTGCCTTTCTTGCGAAAGCTGTTGGGGAAGCCAATGGCAATGAGAAGGCCAAAGCCTTTGATTTGGTGCACGAATTATCTATCGTTGCTCAATCGATCGAATCAACCCTTTCAGAAAAAGAAGTTATCGACGAAAAAGTCCGTGGCTTGTTGGAAACAACCCGTAATGCTTTCTATATCGGACGTGGCCAAGATTACTATGTTGCCATGGAAGCCAGTCTGAAATTAAAAGAAATTTCTTACATCCAATGTGAAGGCTTCGCAGCTGGTGAGTTGAAACACGGTACTATCGCTCTGATCGAAGAGGGTACACCGGTCATCGCCCTCTTGTCTGACCCAGTCCTAGCCAGCCACATACGTGGAAACATCCAAGAAGTGGCAGCACGTGGGGCTCATGTTTTAACCATTGCAGAAGAAAATGTCGCTAAAGAGACAGATGATTTGGTCTTGACAGCGGTTCACCCTTACCTCTCTCCAATCTCAATGGTGGTGCCAACTCAATTGATTGCATACTTTGCAACTCTTCATCGTGGACTCGATATCGACAAACCACGGAACCTTGCTAAGTCTGTAACAGTTGAATAAATTTGTTAATATAGAAAAAAACATCCTCGTTAGGTTTTTCCTAGCGAGGATGTTTGCTTTATTTGTCAAAACCTTGCAAGGCTTTGAGGCGTTCTTCTGTTTGTCCCTTGGCATCTAGTTTTTTACCTTGGTAGACAGCAGATTCCCATGATCCATACATTGGATTTGGGAAGATGATGAATTTTTCACCAAATTCTTTTTGCAATTCGTCCAATTTCTTGTCGCGATCAGCTTCAGAGGTCTTAGAGAAGTCTGCAAAGTCGACCAGGTTGTCCCCGAAGAGCAAGACAAGATTGGTCTTTTCTTGTACAGCTTGGCGACGGCCTTCTTTTGATTTGACACCATCTTCTAAGAACATGAGGTGGTCACGTCCTTGAACAGGAATGCCTTCTTTTTCAAGGTTCTTAATGGTATCATCTACTTGAGAGGTTGTACGGTCAGAAATGTAGTAGATTTGAACCCCGTTTTGATCTGCATATTGAAGGAAATCTTTGGCACCTGGCACCGCTTTTGCGGCTGCTTTTTTCACCCAAACATCCCAATCTTTAGGATTGAAGGCCGTACCATCTTTGACGTTTTGAACTTGGTAAGGGCTGTTGTCTAAAACAGTTTCGTCCAAATCCAAGACGATGGAATAAGGCTTATCAGAAGGAGTTTGGAGGATCTCTTTCAAACGGTCAGTAGCGACATTGTAGCCTTGTAAATACAAAGCCTTGGTTTCTGCTGCCTTTTGGTACCAGAGGACAGACATGGTATTTTCTTGTGAGCGCTGTTGATCATAGGTCATTGTTACCTGATTTTTAGTGCTGCTTGCTTTTGTCTCTTGCGTTTTAGTGGTATTGCTTCCACAACTCGTCAGTAAAATGACAGAAGCAAGAGCAGAAACGATGGTAAAGGTGGTTTTTGTTGTTTTCATAAACCGTACACTCCTTAAAATTATTCTACAAAAATTATACTCCTTTCAATCTTGCCTGACAAGAAAGAGGAGAAGGTGTCTAGGAATCGGTGAAAAGAAAAAAGAAGGAAAAACGCTGCTATGAAAGGTTTCTTCGCCTCAACATATGCTATTTTTTCCTTTAAAAGAAGGGATATAGTTTTCTGTTATAACCGGATCAAGAAAAGATCAAAGCGGTCCTTTTCTTCTAAAATGAAAGAATAGAGAAAGATACCCGCAAGTCCCTATTTTCAAGGACTTGCGCTTTTTTGATACTTTTTTAATAAAGAAATTTTAAGGCCTTGATAGGGAAAATATATTAGTCAGCTACTTTTCGAGGTGATATCATGGTTACAAATTCCAGAAGGAAAGCAGTCAATCTTTCTGTTGGAGAAATATTGAGGAGGATTCACAGTATGAGTAAAAAAGAATTGGTGCTTCGTGCCATTCGAGGCGAAGCAGTAGAGCGAATCCCTGTAGGATTTTGGCTCCATTATGTGACCCAAGAAGAAAAAGAATTGGGTCTAGACAATCCGGCTGTAGTAGAAAAAAGTATTAAGGGCCACCAACACTATGTAGAAGAAATTTCACCTGATTTTGTCAAGATCATGAGCGATGGCTTCTTCCGCTATCCGAGTGCTCTTTATTCGAGAGAGATCCAATCGATCCAAGAATTGAAAGATATTCAACCGATTGGGGAGCATCACCCTTGGATTGAAAAACAAATCGAAGTGGTCAAGGAGATTCGTTCTCGTTTCCATGAGGAGATTGCTTCTTTCTACAATATCTTCTCGCCCATTTCTTATTTGAAACGTTGGTTCCGTACGGATCAATCCCGTGGAGACCAAGTGATTGCAGACTTTATCAAGGAAGATCCAGAAACTTTGGCCCATGTTCTTGATGTGATTGCAGGGGATATCGCTACTTTAAGTCGCCGCTTGATCCAAGAAGCAGGTATTGAAGGGATTTACTTCTCAACCCAGCAGGTCCAAGATGAGCGTGTGACAGAGGAAGAATACCGCAAGTTCATTGAGCCTAGCAGCACCGCTGTCCTAGAAGCAGCCAATGAAGCTGGAGGCATCAATATCCTTCATATCTGTGGTTTTGAAGGGGCTAGCAATGAAGTGGAACTCTTCAAGGATTATCCAGCTCAAGTCATTAACTGGGCGACCCATCATGAAGGCCTGAGCCTAGCCGCAGGTCGTAAACTTTTCGGCGATCGTGCCGTCCTGGGTGGCTTTGTCAATGGCAAGAAAGGTTTGCTCTACCAAGGGGAACGAGAAGCTATTGAGCAAGAAACGCGTCGCTTGGTGGCAGAAGCCGGAAGTCGTGGTTTGATCCTTGGAGCAGACTGTACCGTGCCAGATGATTTCCAATTGGAACGCTTAGATTGGGTGCGTCAAGCAGCTGTATTGTAAGAAGAAAGGAGAGGGAGATGAAAAAGATCAATGTATGGTGTATCCTGGTAACCGTTTTGTTTTTGCTTCTAGGGCTTAGTAAAGTTGCTCTAGCAAGTAGTCAGGGGAAAGCAAAAAAAGATCCAGATATGGCAAGACTGGAGAAAATTCCTGCCCATAGTCTCTCCCTCCTTCGCCCGTCTGATCTAGCAGGAATTCTACTCCTTGAAGATCAGTGATAAAAAAAGATGAAGAGCTTGATAAAAAATATATATTAGTCAAACAATTATCGAAGTGATAAGATAACAAACAAGAAAAGATAGAACGAGGTAAGAACATGTCATCAAAAAGAGAATTAGTGTTAAAAGCTTTTAAAGGAGAAACAGTTGACCGTGTGCCAGTTGGATTTTGGCATCATTTTACAACAGAAGAAGAATGGTTGAAAGGATTTTCTAATCCGGAAATTATTGAAAAAAACCTCAATGGCCATAAAAACTTCCTTCAAAATGTCAAACCAGACTTTGTCAAACTCATGAGTGATGGTTACTTTGCTTATCCAAATCCAAGCATTCACAAAGGCCTTGAAAATATCTCTGACTTAGCAGGGATTGAACCACTTGGAGCAGATCATCCATGGATCACAGAGCAAGTAGAGCTCGTTAAAAAAATCCGTGCCGGTTTTGAAGAAGACATTGTGGCTATCTACAATATCTTTGCTCCAGTAACCTACTTCAAATGGTTGGTCGGAGAAGTTTCAGGAGGAGATGACTTGATCGCAAACTTCATCGATCAAGATGCAGCAACTCTTAAAAAAGTATTGGATACGATTGGCCAAGACATTGCAAGTTTGAGCCAACGAATCATTAAAGAAGCAGGGGCAGACGGGATCTACCTCAGTGTTCAAAGTATCCAGGATGCACGTGTCAGTCAGGAAATTTACAAACAAGTCATCGCACCGAGTGAACTCCATGTCTTAGAGACAGCCAATGAAGCCGGTGGCGTAAATATCCTTCATATCTGTGGTTACGAAGGAGCTCGCAATGATATCCATCTCTTCACAGACTACCCAGCCCAAGTCATTAACTGGGCAGTCGGACCAGAAGGAATCAGCCTAGCAGAAGGACGCGAAATCTTCGGTGGACGTACGGTTCTTGGTGGTTTTGAAAATGGCAAAAATGGTCTTCTCTACACAGGAGATAAGGCTGCGATCCAAGCAGAAACCAAACGCATCATCGCAGAAACAGGAACGACAGGCTTGGTCATCGGTGCCGATTGTACGATTCCAAGTGACATTGATGAAGAACGAATCGAATGGGTTCGTGAAGCTGCAGCAGAATAAGGAAAATAGAAAAAGGGAGAACAGAGTATGAGTAAAAAAACATGGATTATCGGTGGGGTGGCAGTGCTTGCCATTGCAGGTGCAACCATTATTGGACGGAGCTTGAACCATGCAAACGACAGCAAAGGCTCAACAGGATCGAACAAGGTAACAACCTTGAAAGTAGCCCACACTCAAAACTATGTACCGTATGATTTCGTCGATGAAAAAGGGGAATCAGATGGTTATGAAGTAGCCGTGCTCAAAGCCATTGACGAAAAACTACCAGACTACAAGTTTGAGTACACTGGAACAAGTGATGACGATCTCTTGATCGG
>JBKXCY010000018.1:0-14969 GCA_046994005.1 Streptococcus sp. | reverse complement strand
GAAGTTGATCACAGCGCTCAAGAAGCTACCGTATGCAACACCGTTCCATGACAAATTAGCAATCTTATCAACACCAGCAGCTTTCATAGCTGGTTTCAAAATAAGTGGAGTGATGATATCGTTAACAAGTGATGTTACGATAGCTCCAAATGCAGCTCCGATAACGACTGCTACAGCAAGGTCAACAATATTCCCACGAAGGAGAAAAGCTTTCAAATCTTTTAACATATCCTAAATATGTCCTTTCATAATAATTTTTTACTATGATAGTATAAAGGAAAATAGTTAGACTGACAAGAAATATGCACATTTTTTTTAAAAATTAGTGATAAAGGGTGAAAATCTTTTCTTTTGAGTGTGAAATCGGTAGGAAAAAATTTACTTTTACTAACTTTTAGTATAAAATATAAAGTGATAATCTATGGTAAAATGGAGGCACTGTTTATGGTTGAAAAAGAGCTAATTGCAGAGATTAAAAACAGTGTAAACATTGTTGAAGTTATTGGAGAAGTTGTTTCTTTGACCAAGGCTGGCCGTAATTTTTTAGGGCTCTGTCCTTTTCATGGTGAAAAGACTCCTTCTTTCAATGTCGTTGAAGACAAGCAGTTTTACCATTGTTTCGGATGTGGTCGCTCGGGAGATGTCTTTAAGTTTATTGAGGAATACCGTGGAGTCGCTTTTATGGATGCGGTTCAGATCGTAGCAGAAAAAGCGGGTATTGCGCTTCAGTACCAAGCAAGGCCGGCTCAACCAATGTCTATCAATCCCAACCAAGAACTTTATGAGATTCATCAGGAAGCCAGTAAGTTCTACCAGGCGATTCTGATGACGACAAAGATGGGAGAAGAAGCGCGAAATTATCTGCATGAACGTGGTCTGACGGATGAGGTCATCCGACATTTTCAATTGGGCTTAGCCCCAGCAGAAGGGAATTATCTCTATCGAAATCTCTCTGAGAAGTTCTCTGAGAAAGTGATTACCGATTCGGGGTTATTCACAATCTCAGATACTGGAACAGTTTTTGATGCCTTTCAGGATCGGATTATGTTCCCTTTGACGGATGATAGTGGACGTGTCATTGCTTTTTCTGGTAGGCTGTGGAAACTAACGGATGATGGCAGTCATCAAGCCAAGTACAAGAATAGTCGAAGTACCCGTCTATTTAATAAGAGTTATGAACTTTATCATTTGGATCAAGCTAAGACGAGCGCCAAAAAGCAACATGAAATGTATATCATGGAAGGCTTTATGGATGTCATTGCGGCTTATCGAGCTGGGATTGAAAATGCAGTCGCCTCTATGGGGACAGCCTTGACACCAGAGCACGTCAAGCACCTGTCTCATTTTACCAAAAAGGTCATTCTGACCTATGATGGGGATAAGGCGGGACTTGAAGCAACCGCTAAGGCCTTGGATGTCTTGCAGGATCTGGAGTTGGAGATCGTCCGTATCCCTGATCAGATGGATCCCGATGAGTACCTCAAAAAAACCTCCCCAGAAGATCTAGCTTCCCTCTTGAAGAATTCGCGGATCAGTAAGGTTGAATTCTTGATGCACTACTGGAAACCCCAGTATATTGAGAACTTGCAGGCACAGATTGAGTTTGTCGAGAAGCTGGCACCGATGATCGCCCAGACGCGCTCTATCACAGCGCAAAACACCTATATTTATAAGTTGGCAGATTTATTGCCAGACTTTGATTATTTGCAGATTGAGCAGATTGTCAATAATAGTCGCTTGCATCAACGGCAGGAGGATCAAAGTGGCGGACGATCAAGAACGTCGAATTTTTCAGTAGATTTCCTGCCTAATCGTGGGATGACGCGCTTGATCAAGGCGGAAAATCATTTATTAAGTAGGATGAAAGATTTTCCAATGGTGCTCAATGATTACCGTTTGCGACCTGATTTTGTCTTCGACACACCGGAGTTACAGATCTTGTACCAATTACTCTGTCAGAATGGAGAAGTCACATCTCAGGATTTGTCCGAGCAACCTGAAGGGGTCCAGCATGCCTGGTACCGGATGGTAGAAGAAGATTTGCCAGAAGAGATAGCGGATGGTGAATTAGAAGAAGTGGAAGAAACGCGAAATCGTGAGCTTCTTCGCAAAGAAAGTCAACAAATTGGAAATAAAGTGAAGGAAGCTTCCTCGACAGGGGATGCGGAAAAAGCTTTATTGGAACTCGAGCGTTTAATCGCTCAAAAAAGAAGAATGGAGTAAGAATGGCTAAAGAACAAAAAGATATTACAACATTGGACGTTCAAATTGCAGAATTTATTCGCAGCCACAAGAAAAGCGGAACTGCAACAGATGATGAAATTAATGACCAATTGGTTATTCCATTCACACTCGATGCAGATGGGATTGAAGATCTTTTGCAACGCATTCAAGATGCAGGGATTTCGATCACTGATAAAGACGGCAACCCAAGTGCGCGTGTGTTGAACAATGAGGAAGAGCCAGAATTGTCAGATGAAGAACTGCTTGGAAGCAACTCTGCTAAGGTCAATGACCCAGTACGGATGTACTTGAAAGAAATTGGGGTTGTTCCTCTTTTGACAAATGAAGAAGAACAAGAATTGGCTATCTTGGTGGAACAAGGTGATTTGGAAGCTAAGCAACGTCTAGCAGAAGCTAACCTTCGTTTGGTTGTATCCATTGCGAAACGTTACGTTGGTCGTGGGATGCAATTTTTGGATTTGATCCAAGAAGGAAACATGGGCTTGATGAAGGCGGTTGATAAGTTTGACTATACCAAAGGGTTCAAGTTCTCTACTTATGCTACTTGGTGGATTCGTCAGGCTATCACTCGTGCCATTGCAGACCAAGCACGGACCATTCGGATCCCTGTTCACATGGTGGAAACCATTAACAAGTTGGTTCGTGAACAACGCAATCTCTTGCAAGAATTGGGACAAGACCCAACGCCTGAACAAATCGCTGAACGCATGGATATGACGCCTGATAAGGTGCGTGAAATCTTGAAGATTGCCCAAGAACCTGTTTCTTTGGAAACGCCAATCGGGGAAGAAGACGATAGCCATTTGGGAGATTTCATCGAAGATGAAGTGATTGAAAATCCAGTAGACTACACCACTCGTGTGGTTCTACGTGAACAATTAGATGAAGTCCTCGATACCCTGACAGACCGTGAAGAAAACGTTCTTCGTTTACGCTTCGGTTTGGATGATGGAAAAATGCGGACCTTGGAAGATGTGGGTAAAGTCTTCAACGTGACCCGTGAACGGATCCGTCAGATAGAAGCCAAAGCCCTCCGCAAACTCCGCCACCCAAGCAGAAGCAAACCATTGCGTGACTTTATTGAGGATTAAAAAGGTCCTGGGGACCTTTTTAACCCGAGCCGAGAAATTCGGAAGCGAGGCATGTCCGGGGGACATTTTTAACGGTCGCCAAGAAATCAAAAAGCGACCCAGGTCCGGGGGACATTTTTAACGGTCGCCTAGAAATGAAGAAGCGACCCAGATCCTGCGGATCTTTTTAACCCGAGCCAAGAAATTCTATCGAGAGTAAAATAGCAAAAAAAGGGAGTCATATGGCATATACAACTGAGCAAATTGAAGAAATTAAAAATAAAATTTTAAATGCTTTGGAAGAGGTAATCGATCCGGAGCTTGGGATTGATATTGTCAATTTAGGTCTTGTCTACGAGATCCATTTTGACGGTGAAACTGGAGCAACCATCATTGATATGACCCTAACGACCATGGGGTGTCCATTAGCGGATCTTCTGACAGATCAGATTCATGATGTTTTAGCAGAAGTAGAAGAAGTGACATCAGTGGATGTGAAGTTGGTCTGGTACCCTGCTTGGACGGTTGAAAAGATGAGCCGTTATGCACGGATCGCACTTGGAATTAGTTAAACACTCTATGTATCAAAACAAATCAGAGGTTGGGGCTCCCCTAACCTCTGATTTGTTTGTACCCTTTTTTTGAACAATCATTTACAAATTCTTAGCAAATTTTCAGATAAAGTTGCAATCATCAAGGGGACAGGGTATAATAGCATAAATAGAAAATAAAGGAGATTTACATGAATCAGTATCCTTTGGTCTACTTGGACCATGTGACAAAGAATTATGGGCATGAAGTTGCTCTCATGGATGTTAGTTTGAACATCCAACCTGGCCGTATTATTGGCCTTTTGGGTCCCAATGGTAGCGGGAAAACAACCATCATTAAATTGATTAATGGTTTGTTGCAACCAAGCCTTGGAAATATCTATATTCATGGGCAATTACCATCCCCAGCTTCTAAAAAAGTGGTTTCCTATTTGCCAGATACAACTTATCTGAATGAAAATATGAAAATTATTGATGCTATTAACTATTTCCAAGATTTTTATGCAGATTTTAATGTCCAACGAGCTTACCAATTGCTCAACGATTTGCATTTGCATCCAAATCAAAAATTGAATAGCCTTTCAAAAGGGAACAAGGAAAAAGTGCAATTGATTTTGGTGATGAGTCGTGAAGCTGACTTGTACGTTCTTGATGAACCAATCGGAGGGGTTGACCCAGCAGCGCGTGATTATATTTTGCGGACCATTATTCAAAACAGACGTCCAAACTCTTCTGTCTTGATTTCTACTCACTTGATTGCGGATATTGAGCAAGTTTTGGATGAGGCCATTTTCATCAACCAAGGAAGAATCCTCTTGCATGAAAATACGACTGTTATGCGCAATCAACACGGAAAATCAATCGATGAGATCTTCCGTGATCAATTCCGTGTTTATTAGGAGGAACCCATGTTTGGTAAATTATTAAAATATGAATTCAAATCGACAGCTAAGTGGTATTTATTGATCACCCTGATCGCACTAGGTTTGTCAGTGATTACAGGTGTTATTGGTGGAAGTGCTACAAACGGTTTTGTGGATATGGAAACCAATAGTATGCAAATTATAACGGGGACTCTTGGGATTCTCATTTTTGGAGGAGTCATTGGCCTTTATCTTAGTAACTACTATATTATTATCCGTCGTTTCTATTCCAACTTATACGGACGTGAAGGCTACTTGACCTGGACCCTTCCAGCTAGCCCGCATGCGATTATTTTGTCTAAATTTGTGGGAGCTTTAGTAGCGAGTCTTTACTGCCTATTCCTTCTATTTTTGAGTGGTTTTATCACAATTATTGTGATGGGCGCTGTCATAGGAGAAGACCTCTCTCCAGTATTTAGTATTATCGCTGAAGTTTTTTATCATTCAATTTTTTATTGGATGATTATCTGGTGGATTTTTACCACAGCTTCAGGAATCTTACTATTTTATGTATCAATCGCACTTGGCCAACTGTTCCAAAATCGTCGTGGATTGAAAGCTATTCTATTTTTCTTTCTTTTGTGTATTGTGTTAAGTATCATCGGTACAGCAGTCAATCCATTAAAAGATTCATATGCTATCGGGTATGCATTGGCTTATTATGGAAATATTGATGATTTTGGACCTAACTTCATCCCAGGTCTCATTTATGAAGTCATCAAAATTGTTTCTATGTACTTCACGGTTCACTATATCAGTAAGTACAAGTTGAATCTTCAATAAGAACAGTTAATTGAGCAAGGAGCTCCCCAGTGGAAGCCTTCTTGTTCAATTTTTTTCTTTTGCATTTTTAGCTACATTTTGATATACTAATTGTATTCGTTTTGGGGTCGTTACGGATTCGACAGGCATTATGAGGTATATTTTGCAACTCATCTAGCGGATGTAAAACGCCAGTTAAATATAACTGCAAAAAATAATAATTCTTACGCTTTAGCTGCCTAAACACCAGCAGGCGTGACCCGATTCGAATCGCTCGTGTTTGATGACAGGTCTTTATTTTAGCGAGATACGATCTAACTTTGTCTAGAAGTTAGATAAGAGATTGATAGACTCGCAGGTACAGGGCTTGAGTTATGTGTCGTGTAGCTGTTAAACTAAGACATAACCTATGGTTGTAGACAAATATGCTGGCAGGTGTTTGGACGTGGGTTCGACTCCCACCGGCTCCATATTTTTATTCATGGAAGATTACTCAAGAGGCTTAAGAGGCCGTGTTGGAAACGCGGTAGGCGTGTAAAAGCGTGCGTGGGTTCGAATCCCATGTCTTCCGTTGTTGAGACATCATTGTGTAGCAGTGGTGTTTTTTTGTACAAAAAAGAGTCCCAAAAATAGACAAGTGAGGGAGGAGAAAAAGTGATTGCACAGCTAGATACCAAATCAGTCTATACTTTTATGGAAAGCCTTGTGACCATAAAAGACTATGTCCAAGTGGCTAAAAGCATGGGGTATGGCGCATTGGGAATCATGGATGTAGATAATTTGTATGGTGCTTATGAATTTATCGAAGCCTGTCAGGCCCATAAGCTCAGCCCCTTGGTCGGTTTAGAAATTGGATTAGAGGTAGATAATGAAACAATTCCGTTTAGGCTGATCGCCCTGTCCACGAAGGGCTACCAGAATCTGATGAAGATGTCGACCGTCAAAATGATGGGGAAGAGCAATTGGGAGGATGTGAAGCACCTAACAGAAGGAGTAGCAGTCATTGTCCCAGCGCCTTTTGCTAGTGGAGACTTGCCACTTGGTCTAGATTACTTCATCGGAGTTTTTGCGGATACGCCGGTCCAAGAGTTTAGTCATCCTGTGCTTCCTCTTCATACTGTGCGTTTTTTTGAGGCGGGAGATATGGAAGCCATGCAGATGCTAGCAGCCATCAAGGACAATCAAAGCTTAACGGAAACAGGACCAATTGATCCGACAACAGTCCTAAAAGCCCCTCAGGATTTAAAGAATGATTTTGCAGAGCGATTTCCTCAAGCCATCACAAATCTGGAAAACCTTGTACATGGAATTCAATACGACATTGATACCCAGTTGAAATTGCCTCGCTTCAATCCTCAGAAACCAGCTGTTGAGGAACTGAGAGAATTAGCCCAAGCGGGTCTTCTTCGAAAGAACTTGACTAGTCCGGTCTATCAAGAACGTCTGGAGCATGAATTAGACATTATTCACCAGATGGGCTTTGATGATTATTTCTTGATTGTCTGGGACCTTCTTCGTTTCGGACGGAGTCAAGGCTATTATATGGGAATGGGACGTGGGTCTGCTGTAGGCTCACTGGTAGCCTATGCCCTAGGGATCACAGGGATTGATCCTGTGGAAAAGAATCTCCTCTTTGAGCGCTTTTTAAATGTGGAGCGCTACACCATGCCGGATATTGATATTGATATTCCTGATATCTATCGTCCAGAATTTATCCGCTATGTGCGAGACCGTTACGGGAGTTACCATGCGGCTCAGATCGTGACCTTTTCAACCTTTGGGGCCAAACAAGCTATTCGAGATGTCTTCAAACGTTTTGGGGTACCAGAGTACGAATTGACCTCCATTACCAAGCGGATTGGGTTTAGGGATACGCTGACAACCGCGTATGAACAGAACCTAGCTTTTCGACAAGTGATTCATAGCCGAGCAGAATTTGAGCGTGGCTTTGAAATTGCTAAAAGAATTGAAGGCCAACCAAGGCAGACCTCTATCCATGCGGCTGGGGTTGTGATGAGTGACCAGGATTTGACGGATCACATTCCTCTCAAGTATGGAGAAGACATGTTTGTCACCCAGTATGATGCCCATGCGGTTGAAGCCAATGGTCTGTTGAAGATGGACTTTTTGGGTCTGCGAAATTTAACCTTTGTTCAGAAAATGAAGGAAGCCGTCTATGAAAAGTACCAAGAAGAGATCGTGATTGAAGCCATTGATTTAGAAGATCCAGAAACCTTGGCCTTGTTTGCTGCAGGGGATACCAAGGGGATTTTCCAATTTGAACAGGCTGGAGCCATTCGCCTCTTGAGACGAGTGAGACCCAATCATTTCGAAGAAGTGGTAGCGACCACCTCTCTCAATCGTCCAGGAGCTAGTGATTACATTGACAATTTCGTCAAAAGAAAGCACGGCCAAGAAAAAGTTGAGATTTTAGATCCAGCTATTGAAGAAATCTTAAGGCCCACTTATGGGATCATGCTCTACCAAGAGCAGGTCATGCAGGTTGCCCAGCGTTTTGCAGGCTTTAGTCTAGGGAAAGCCGATATTTTACGTCGGGCTATGGGCAAAAAAAATGCAGCTGAAATGCATCAGATGGAAGACGATTTTGTCGCAGGTGCTCTTAAACTTGGGCATACGGAAGAAAAAGCTAAAGAGGTCTTTGCAATCATGGAAAAATTCGCAGGCTATGGGTTTAACCGTTCCCATGCCTATGCCTATTCTGCCTTGGCCTTTCAGATGGCCTATTTCAAGGTCCATTATCCAGATGTTTTCTTTGATGTTATGCTCAATTATTCGAGCAGCGATTATCTGACAGATGCTCTCCAGTTTGATTTTAAAGTCGCGCCATTATCCATCAACACCATCCCTTACAGAGATAAGTTCCAGGATCGAAAAATCTACTTGGGAATGAAAAATATCAAGGGACTCCCGAGAGATTTAGCGTATTGGATCATTGACAATCGTCCCTTTGAAAGTGTCGAAGATTTTATTTTACGACTACCCAATCAGTATCATAAATTACCTCTGTTAACGCCTTTAGTAGAACTAGGTTGTTTGATATTTTGAGAAGAATAGGCGCAAGGTACTTCACAATTTGCCGAATTTGTTTGTCTTTGCCGATGAGTAGGTAGTTTATTTGCAGATTCTAACTATTCCTGGACAGAAGCGAAGACTTTAGCCAGGCTGAAAAATATGAGAAGGAAGAGGCCATTATTGGCGTCGGGCTCAGTACCCACCCATTGGTTGCGATTGGGCAAACGAGTCCCTACGAGATCCAACCAATTTCTCAACTCATACAAGGAGAGCAGGTACGCATTCTCATTGAGGTACAAAGCATTCGAACCATTCGAACCAAGTCAGGTGATCTCATGGCTTTCTTACAAGTCAGTGATACCAAGAAAAAATTGGATGTGACCCTTTTCCCTGAAACCTACAATCGATTTTCCTCCTTGATAAAAGAAGGTGGCTTTTATTACTTGACAGGGAAGATACAAGAGCGTGATGGGCGCTTGCAGATGATTCTAGCAGAGGCACAACTAGCGACCAATGAAAAGTTCTGGATCCAGTTGCTCGATCATCGTCAGGATAAAACGATTCTTTCTATCTTGAAAAAAAATCCGGGCCCATATCCTGTGATATTACGCTATGAAGACGAGAAAAAAACTCTTCAATTGAAGGGCTATACCGTCCAGAAAAACAAAGAATTGGAAGATGAATTAAAGAATCTCGTTATGAAAACGATTTATCGGTAAAAACTGCGAAAAATACGAGAATTTTAGTCTTCTTTGTGTTATAATTACGTAGAATGTAAAAGAAAAAAAGGAGCAAACAACGAAATGAAACGTATTGCTGTTTTAACTAGTGGTGGAGATGCCCCTGGTATGAATGCTGCCATCCGTGCAGTTGTTCGTCAAGCAATTTCAGAAGGAATGGAAGTTTTCGGTATCTATGATGGATATGCGGGAATGGTTGCTGGTAAAATTCAGCCCCTTGACGCCTCATCTGTTGGAGATATTATTTCCCGTGGTGGTACCTTCCTTCATTCAGCTCGTTACCCTGAATTCGCACAACGCGAAGGTCAATTAAAAGGGATCGAGCAATTGAAGAAACACGGGATTGAAGGTGTTGTCGTTATTGGTGGAGATGGTTCTTACCATGGTGCGATGCGCTTGACTGAGCTTGGATTCCCAGCTGTGGGTCTTCCTGGTACGATCGACAACGATATCGTCGGAACTGACTTTACAATTGGTTTTGATACGGCAGTCACAACTGCAATGGACGCGATCGATAAGATCCGTGATACTTCATCTAGTCACCACCGTACTTTCGTTATCGAAGTGATGGGACGTAACGCTGGAGATATCGCTCTTTGGGCAGGGATTGCATCTGGTGCAGATGAAATCATCATCCCTGAAGAAGGATTCAAGATCGAAGATGTTGTTGAGAGCATCAAAGAAGGTTACGCAAAAGGTCGTACCCACAACATCATCATCTTGGCTGAAGGCGTGATGTCTGCAGATGAATTTGGTAAAGCTTTGAAAGAAGCTGGTGATGAAAGTGACCTTCGTGTGACTGAGCTTGGCCACATCCAACGTGGTGGTTCACCTACTGCGCGTGACCGTGTTCTTGCTTCACGTATGGGAGCACACGCTGTTAAATTGTTGAAACAAGGAATCGGTGGTGTAGCCGTTGGTATCCGTAATGAAAAAATGGTTGAAAACCCAATCCTTGGTAAAGCAGAAGAAGGAGCCCTCTTTAGCTTGACAGAAGATGGTAAGATTGTGGTAAACAATCCACATAAAGCTGATCTTGGTCTTGCCGAGTTGAACCGTAGCTTGTCTTCAATCTAATTTTATTTCATAAATTCGTTAACCTTGTCTTAAAAAGACAGATATATTTAAAAAGGAGTCATATATATCATGAACAAACGTGTAAAAATCGTTGCAACTTTAGGTCCTGCGGTAGAAATCCGTGGCGGTAAAAAATTCGGTGAAGATGGATATTGGGCTGAAAAACTTGACGTTGAAGCTTCAGCACAAAACATTGCTAAATTGATCGAAGCTGGCGCTAACACTTTCCGTTTCAACTTCTCACACGGTGACCACCAAGAACAAGGTGAACGTATGGCGACTGTTAAACGTGCAGAAGAAATCGCTGGTAAAAAAGTTGGTTACCTTCTTGATACAAAAGGTCCTGAAATCCGTACTGAATTGTTCGAAGGCGAAGCTAAAGAATATTCATACAAGACTGGTGAACGTATCCGCGTTGCTACAAAACAAGGTATTAAATCAACTCGTGAAGTGATTGCTTTGAACGTTGCTGGTGCGCTTGACATCTTTGATGACGTTGAAGTTGGACACCAAGTATTGGTTGATGATGGTAAATTGGGTCTTCGCGTTGTAGAAAAAGACGCTGCAAAACGTGAATTTGTTGTTGAAGTTGAAAACGATGGTATCATCGCTAAACAAAAAGGTGTAAACATCCCTAACACGAAGATTCCTTTCCCAGCACTTGCTGAACGCGATAACGACGATATCCGCTTCGGTTTGGAACAAGGTATCAACTTCATCGCGATCTCATTTGTACGTACTGCAAAAGACGTTCAAGAAGTTCGTGCTATCTGTGAAGAAACTGGTAACAGCCACGTTCAATTGTTTGCGAAAATCGAAAACCAACAAGGTATCGAAAACTTGGATGAAATCATCGAAGTTACTGATGGTATCATGATCGCTCGTGGTGACATGGGTATCGAAGTACCATTCGAAATGGTTCCAGTTTACCAAAAAATGATTACTTCTAAAGTAAATGCTGCTGGTAAAGTTGTTATCACTGCAACAAACATGCTTGAAACAATGACTGAAAAACCACGTGCAACTCGTTCAGAAGTATCTGACGTCTTCAACGCTGTTATCGATGGTACTGATGCTACAATGCTTTCAGGTGAATCTGCAAACGGTAAATACCCACTTGAATCTGTAGCTACAATGGCGAAAATCGACATGAACGCTCAAACACTTTTGAAAGAATATGGTCGTTTGAACCCTGCTTCATTCGAACGTAACTCTAAGACAGAAGTTATGGCTTCAGCTGTTAAAGATGCTACAAACTCAATGGATATCAAATTAGTTGTAACATTAACTAAGACAGGTCACACTGCACGTTTGATCTCTAAATACCGTCCAGATGCTGATATCTTGGCATTGACATTTGACGAATTGACTGAACGTGGATTGATGTTGAACTGGGGTGTTATCCCAATGTTGACAGATGCTCCTTCATCAACTGATGATATGTTCGAAATTGCTGAACGTAAAGCAGTTGAAGCTGGTCTTGTTAAATCTGGTGATGATATCGTTATCGTTGCTGGTGTACCAGTTGGAGAAGCTGTTCGTACAAACACAATGCGTATCCGTACAGTACGTTAATAGACAATTATATCTTAAAGCCTTGCTGGTTGGTCCGAAAGGATTGACCGCGAGGTTTTTCTTTTTCCTGTTTAGTATGACAAGAATTCTCACTAATGCTTACTTTCTCTTTTTTAAAGATCAAAAACATGGTATAATAAATAAAAAGGAAGGGAGACATTCATGCCAAGGAGAGATTTAATTAGAAATGTCATCATTGTCGGTGTACTGGTTTTGGCACTGATTTTGCTTCGAATCTTTGTATTTCATCCATTTAGTATCAATGATAAAATGGCCAATGCTTCTGTGAAAACTGGAGATCTTGTGGTAGCGACTAGAAATGCTCAGGTAGATCGCAGTGATTTGGTCTTATACAAGGTCGGTGGAAAAGAATACCTTGGACGTGTCATTGCCAAAGAAAACGACGAAGTCAGCTACGTAGATGATGTCCTCTATTTGAATGGACAGGCAACACCAGAACCTTACCTGAATAAAATGCTGAACAAACATCTAGCTGCTCCAACGAGTAATGGGTATTATACGGACGATTTCTTCTTATCGGAGTTAAAAGGGACCAAGGCTGGTCGTGTACCATCGGATACTTATCTGGTCTTAAATGATAACCGTGGGGATACAGAAGATAGCCGTGAGTTTGGTTATATCCATAAAAATCAGATCGAAGGAGTCGTGAATCTGCGTCTCTATCCTCTCAATAAATTTGGATTTATAAAAGTAAAAGAATAGCCAAAAGGCTATTTTTTTTATAAATATCAGAATGAACTAGTTTTTTTCCATTTTTGTGGTAAGATGTTCATTAAATAATTTTTTAGGAGGAGAATGCTATGCAGTATGCTTTGGAAATTTTACCAAGTTTGTTAAAGGGAGCAAGCCTCACCTTGCAAGTGTTTGCTTTCGTATTGATTTTATCGATTCCACTAGGAATCGTTGTTGCCTTTTTGCTTCAATTGCGCTCAAAGATCCTGCATGGACTCCTAACGATTTATATCTGGATCATGCGAGGAACTCCTCTTTTGCTTCAGTTGATCTTTATTTATTACGTCCTTCCAAGTATCGGGATTCGGATTGATCGGTTGCCTGCGGCTATTACAGCCTTCACCCTCAATTATGCAGCCTATTTTGCGGAAATCTTCCGTGGAGGAATTGTTGCCATTCCGACAGGTCAGTATGAGGCGGCCAAGGTCTTAAAATTGAGTTCATGGCAAACAATTCGCTATATCATTTTGCCTTAGGTGGTGAAGATCGTTCTTCCAAGTGTCTTCAATGAAGTCATGTCCTTGATTAAAGATACCTCCTTGGTCTATGCTTTGGGAATTAGTGATTTGATCCTCGCTAGTCGGACGGCGGCCAATCGTGATGCCAGTCTTGCACCCATGTTTTTAGCGGGAGCTATTTATTTAATCCTCATTGGGATAGTGACCATCATTGCTAAGCGAGTTGAAAAGAACTTTTCATATTATAAATAGGAGGAGAAGTATATGTTAGAATTAAAACAAATTTCGAAACGGTTTGGGGATAAGCAGATCTTATCAGATTTCAATCTTCTCGTTCCTGAAAAACAAATCGTCGCCATTGTTGGTCCTTCTGGTGGAGGAAAGACCACCTTGCTTCGCATGCTAGCTGGTCTTGAAACCATTGATTCTGGTCAGATCATCTACAATGGTGAAAACTTGCCTCTGGATGCCTTAGAAAAACGAAATCTTCTCGGTTTTGTCTTTCAAGATTTTCAATTATTTCCACATTTATCGGTCATGGAAAACCTTATCTTGTCTCCTGTTAAGACCATGAATGTGACTAAGGAAGAAGCGAGTAAAAAAGCCATGAGCTTACTGGAGCGTTTGGGACTCGAACAACATGCGGATGCTTATCCATTCTCTCTATCTGGTGGTCAGAAGCAACGGGTGGCATTGGCTCGTGCTATGATGATTGATCCAGAAATTATTGGCTATGATGAGCCGACTTCGGCCTTGGATCCAGAATTGCGATTAGAAGTTGAGAAGTTAATCTTGCAAAACCGTGAACTGGGGATGACTCAGATCGTTGTTACCCATGATATTCCATTTGCAGAAGCAATTGCGGATGTTCTTCTCAAGGTTGAGCCTAAATAGGAGGAGAGGATGAAACGAGTAATACCATGGTTGCTAGGCGTCCTTAGTCTCGTCCTTCTAACAGCCTGTGGACAGACAGTGAGTGATCCTAAGGTGGACAACTGGCAAAAATACCAAAAGGAGCAGTCCATTACGATTGGTTTTGATAATACTTTCGTTCCCATGGGCTTTGAGCAAAAAGATGGGAGCTACGCTGGTTTTGATATTGATTTGGCCAATCAAGTCTTTGAATCTTATGGGATTCATGTCAACTGGCAACCCATTGATTGGGATATGAAAGAGACGGAACTGAAAAATGGGACCATTGATGCCATCTGGAATGGCTATTCGGCAACAGATGAACGTCGGGAAAGTGTTGCTTTTACAAAGCCCTATATGAAAAATGAACAAGTCTTGGTCACTAAGAAAGCCTCTGGGATCCAATCAGTAGATGGAATGAAAGAGAAACGATTAGGTGCCCAGACCGGATCTTCCGGCTATATGGATTTTGAAGCCAATCCTAAAATCTTAAAAAATAAGGTTAAAAATCAAAAGGCTACCCAATACCAGAGTTTCAACGAGGCGCTGATCGATCTTCAGAATGATCGGATCGATGGCCTCTTAATCGACCGTGTTTATGCCAACTATTATCTGCAAACGGAAGGAATTTTAAAAGACTACAATGTCTTTCCTGTCGATTTTGAGACAGAATCCTTTGCGGTAGGGGTGCGCAAGGCGGATAAAACCTTGAAGAAAAAAATTGATGAAGCTTTCGTAAAACTTTATCAAAAGGGCCAGTTCCAAAAGATCTCTAAGAAGTGGTTCGGAACGGATGTAGCAACAGACGACATCAAGTAAAAAAGAGAGTGGGACAGAAATCGGTAATTCGTTAGAATTCGATTTCGTCGTC
>JBKXCY010000017.1:0-15774 GCA_046994005.1 Streptococcus sp. | reverse complement strand
CTGCTGCAGCACCTGTCTTATGACTACCAGCCATGGGGTGTCCTCCCACAAAGCGTACATCCTTATCTGTAAACACTTTTTCAGCTTGTGCGACAATTTCTGCCTTGGTAGAGCCTGCATCTGTCACCAGTACCCGGTCTTTCAAATGCAAGCTAGCTAAGGTTTCTAAGTAAGACTTGGTTTGCTTGATGGGAAGGGCCAAAATAATGATATCTGCTAAAGGGGCAAAGGCTACGAAATCATCCGTCACTTGATCCACCATTCCTCTTTCAAGGGCGATGGTTCGAGAGGCTTCACTACGATTGTAACCAAGAATGGTCACATTTGGGTGGGCCCTTTTAATCCCTAGCGCGAGGGAAGCACCAATCAAGCCCAAGCCTGCAATATAAGCAACTTTCTTCTCCAAAGGAAAACTCTTTCTCTTAAAAATTCTTCGTAAAATCCCGGTGCTTGGCAACGGCTTCTTTCAATTCTTCCAAGTTATCGGAAGAGAATTTTTCAAGCACTTCTGTAGCAAGGACTGTTGCGACCACTGCTTCCATCACTACACCTGCAGCTGGCAGAGCTGTTGGGTCGCTGCGCTCAACCGTTGCCTTATAAGGCTCATGAGTTTCAATATCCACACTCATCAAAGGTTTGTAGAGGGTCGGAATAGGCTTCATAACGCCACGAACCAGAATGGGCTCACCATTGGTCATGCCCCCTTCAAAACCACCAAGATTATTGGTGCGACGGGTATAGCCAGTGTCCTGAGACCAGATGATTTCATCCATGACTTGACTACCTTTTAGGCGACCTGCGTCAAAACCAAGACCAAACTCAACACCCTTAAAGGCATTGATAGAGACCACTCCTTGAGCGATTTTGGCATCCAATTTCTTGTCCCATTGCACATAGGATCCTAGTCCAACAGGCACACCACCAACCAAGGTTTCCACAATTCCCCCGATGGTATCGCCATCTTTTTTCACTTGGTCAATGTAGGCCTTAACGGCTTCTTCTTGTTCTGGCACAACAATCGAGACTTCCGACTTCGCTGCCTTTTCCTTGATTTCTGAAACGGTTAGATTCTCGGGAATTGCAATCTCGATTCCCCCAAAATTCACAATGTGGCTGGCCACTTCAATACCGATCTCTTCTAAAATCCGTTTAGCAACTGCACCAACAGCTACACGCATGGTCGTCTCACGGGCAGAAGAACGTTCGAGCGAATTACGAAGATCGTCAAAACGGTATTTCATCCCTCCGACTAGATCGGCATGACCAGGACGTGGCTTGGTGATCTTACGCAGATTTTTCTTTTTCTCTTCGACCGGTGCTACATTCATGATCTCCAGCCATTTTTGGTGATCCAGATTGGTCACATTCAGAGTAATCGGACCTCCCATGGTCAAGCCATGACGGACCCCTGATGTGATCTCAACACGGTCACTCTCGATTTTCATCCGAGCACCACGACCATAGCCACCTTGTCGACGTTTGAGCTCTTTATTAATATCCTCTTCAGATAAAGGAAGGCCTGCCGGAACCCCCTCAATGATGGCTGTTAGTCGAGGCCCATGGGACTCTCCTGCTGTTAAATATCTCATACGACCTTATTCCTTTCTTTCTAAAAAGTCCTTCATTTCTTGAAGAGGGATTTGATGAATCGCTGCTCGCCCTAACTCTGGAACAATTACTAATTTCAAGTTCGTCCCACGCGCTTTTTTGTCATGGGTCAAGGCTTGATAAAGGGCTTCTTTATCCCAGTTCTCATAGGTCACCGGAAGGCCAAATTTCCGGCACATTTCTTCGATTTTTTGAGTAATTCCCTTTGGCATCAAGCCCTTTTCTTCTGCAACTCGGGAGAGCTGCACCATACCCATACTGACAGCTTCTCCATGCATAACCTGCCCATAACCAGCTGTCGCTTCAATGGCATGCCCGATGGTATGACCAAAATTGAGATACAGTCGAATGCCATTGTCCAGCTCGTCTGCCACCACATGGTCTCGCTTCACCAGGCAAGAATGAGAAATGATGCTCTCTGCATGCTCTAAAATACTCTGGACAGAACCATCCATGGATTCCAATTCTTCCCAAAGTTCGTATCTTGGATGAGACCGTACTTGATGACTTCTCCCATCCCCTCGATCAATTCACGATGCCCTAAAGTGCTCAACACTTCAGGATCAATAAACACACCATCTGGTTGAGCAAAGGTCCCTACCATGTTTTTGGCAAGTGCTGTGTTGACCCCCGTCTTTCCCCCGATAGAAGAATCTACCTGTGCGGTCAAGCTAGTCGGGATCTGAACAAAGGAAATTCCCCGCATATAGGTCGAGGCAGCAAAACCAGCCAAATCACCAACTACGCCACCCCCAAGAGCAACGATTCCATCACTGCGCGTCATGCCCTGGGTAGCTAGAAATTCATAAACTTTTGAAACAGTGGTTAGATTCTTACTAGCTTCCCCTTGAAGAAACTCAAAGCGCACCACTTGAAAACCAGCTTTCTCAAGGCTCTTCTCTACGATAGACGCATATAGCTTAGCCACGCGGTTATCGGAAATAATAGCGACTTTTTTATCGCCCCAAAGAGTGCGCAACCAGTCTCCAACCTGGTTAAGACCACCTCTTTCAATCACAATATCATAGGAATGTCCTGGAATAGGTACCGATACGTTCATAGGAATCTCCTTCACGTTTTTCTTTGATTCTATCTTATCATGAAATAGGGCACATGTCTCAAACAAAATGAAAAAGAGACTAGAGCAAGACTGTTTTTTAAAAAATCAGTTCTTGTTCTAATCTCATAAAGCTTTTTCAATAGGAAAAGGTAAAACCCTCTCTTAGTCACATACAAATTGGCGATATTCTGTTGTCAATGCTTCCCATACAGACTCTGTAGGAAATACTTTCCCAGTCATCAATTCAAAGGCTGCTTCAGCTTGATAAAAGAGCATTCCCAGCCCATTTACCCTCTGGTTTCCTTGATTCACTGCTAATTGCAAAAAGGGGGTCACTGCCGGATAGTAGGCCATCTCTACGATTAAGGCATGTGGGGGAAAGGTCAAGTGACTCGCTATCGGAAGAGACTGACCATCCATCCCAACACCAGTGGCATTTAAGATGAGATCGGCTTGATGAAAGGAGCTTTGAACGTCTTCATTTTTCTCAATCGCATACAATTCTATCAAGAAATCAAAGCCATCTTCAATCAACTGAACGATTGAACGATAATGAACCAATCTCTCCTCTCTCACAAAGACAAGGATTCGTTTTACACCTAGATGAATCGCCTGTGCAATAATCGCTAAAGCTGCACCACCTGCACCTAAGAGAACCATTGTTTTTCCCTTAATGGAGAAAGCTGGAGGTAAACTACGAAAGAAACCAATCCCATCCGTATTATAGCCCTTAAGCTTGCCATCACGGTGAACGATGGTATTGACAGAGCCGATCTTTAGAGCCATCTCATCCACTTCATCTAAGTAAGGAAAAACCTTTTGCTTAAAAGGCATGGAAATATTGGCCCCAATCATATCTAACTTACTAATTTGGCTGACAGTGCTTTCTAAATCTTCTTCAGCAATATCCCAAGCCAGGTAAGCAGCATTGGTCGCTGTTAATTCATAGGCGAGATTATGGATGAAAGGAGAGATACTATGACGAATCGGATGGGCAATGACCGCTGCCATCCGAGTATCTCCGTCAATCTTCATTTAATAACTCCCGAATTCTTCTCATATTTTCAAGAGGGATTTGACCAGGCGCACTTCCTTCTCCGACTCTAGCATAAGACCAAGAAGAGCCTGTCAAATCAGCTGTCAAGCGCGAAATCTTCCCGACCTTACCCATGGAAATCGTTACATATTCTTGCTCAGGATTCAGCGTCTTGAAACCACGCGTATAATTCATCAAGTCAAGGACATCTTGTTCATTGTGGGCCATGACCGATACCTTGACCAATTTTGGAGAAAAGCTAGTTAATTCCGATAAGATCTCCATCATATTTTCCGGTGTCTCTTGGAAATTATGGTAGCTGAGCACAAGATTTGAAAATTCCAACATCTCTTCAAAGACGTCACGATGGCTATAAAACTCGAAATCGATATAATCCGGATGATAGATAGATTGAATATCTTTCAGGATCCCAACATATTCCTCATTGGTCAACTCCATCTCCCCACCTTCAGCTCGAGTCCGTAAGGTGAATAAAATTTCGCGTCCAGCAAATTTTTCAAATACTGCTGGAGCAACGGTTAAGATCTCGTTTTTTTCTAAAAAGTCCGCACGCCACTCAATGACATCCGCATCATCGTAACGCGAACCATCTAGTTGTTGCGCCTCTTCTAAGGAGCGAGGCATAATCGACACAACTAACTTCATACATCCACCCTAATCGTAAATACTTTTAAGTAATTACTACTTTCTTCTTTCTTGTTCCATCGAAAATCTCCCGGAAGGCCGTATTCCGCTACATAGCGATGCTTACGTCCTTGAAATCCCTTTTCGATTTGTTTTTTAAATTTATCTTTGGTCACATTTGCCGCATTGGTACTGAGAATCAAGGTGCCACCTGGATTTAAAATCTCAAGAGCCTCGCTGACCAATCGATGGTAATCTTTAGCGACTGAAAATGTCCGTTTTTTATTCCGCGCAAAGCTAGGCGGATCGAGCACGATCACATCATAGCTTAGGTCATGGCGTTTGGCATATTTGTAATAGTCAAAGACATCCATCACGACAAAACGATGAGCATCCAGCGCCAAGCCATTTGCCACAAAATGCGCTTCTGATAGTTCTCTACTTCTCTTAGCCAGATCGACCGATGTTGTCTCAACTGCTCCACCCATGGCCGCAGCCACAGAGAAGGCCGCCGTATAGGAGAACATATTAAGCAAGGACTTGCCAGCTGCTAAGCCCTCTACTAAGCTACCTCGAACTTCATGCTGATCCAAAAAGATTCCCGTCATCAAGCCATCATTGAGAAAGACTTGGTAAGAGACCCCATTTTCAAGAATCAAAAATTCTTGCGGAGCTTCTTCTCCAAAGACATGAGCCGATTCATAGTCCAAGCCTTTAAAGCGAATCTTTTCATAGCCGCCTCGGACTTCTGGAAAAGCTTCTTGAAAGGCCGCTAGAATGGTTTTCTTGATCTGAAATACGAAGGGATTGTACCAAGAAAAGACAACAAACTCACCATATAAGTCAACCGTGAAACCACCAAAACCATCTCCCTCTTGGTTAAAGAGACGAAAGGCTGTCGTCGTTGCATCCGCATAATAAGAACGACGAAATTGCTTGGCTTTGATGAAAAGCTTTTTAAAAAAGTCTTGATCAAAAGCGACCAACTCTTGCGAAACAAACCATCCAATCCCTTTATTTTGTTCAGATAAGTATCCGACTCCGAGGGATTGTCCATCTCCTGAAAGCAATTGAACCGCTTGATCCAAAGCAGGAAGTGAGTCAAAATCTTGCTTTTCAAGAAGAGATTGCCCTTGTTTGATTTTTGTTGCGACTTGGCGACTGACTGTGAGTTTTTTCATACCCTCTATTATAGCAAAAGTCTACAGTTTTCACAAAGAGAGGCTTTATTTACTGGAACTTTTTTTACCATTTTATCCAAGCTCTCATCATTTAGCTTCAAATGATATAAAATGCCGGATCTTTCCTATTTCTTTCCTCTCCTTTACAGTCATTTTTTTCTTTCTCCATAAAAATGTGGTATACTTGTATATGAAAATTTTTAGGAAATAAGACAAGGAAGTAACATTTTGTGAAAAAAATTACGAATTCGATACTCAATTTCATGAGTACCAGACTAGGATTTGTCTTGACCCTTCTGTTGCTCTACTGGTTCAAAACCATGTGGGCCTATTCAGTTGATTTTAATTTAGACATTCAAGGACCCTATCAAATTTTTCTAGCAGTGATCAACCCATTGCCGATCAGTCTGCTCTTCATTGGTCTTGCACTTTATATCAAACGAACCAAACTCTTTTATAGTTTGGCCTTTGGGATCTACCTTCTCTTATTTATTTGGTTGATTTCCAACTCCATCTATTATCGAGAGTTTACAGACTTCGTAACGGTCAATACCATGTTGGCTTCCAGCAAGGTTTCTGCCGGTCTCGGAGCTGCTGCTTTAGAATTGTTTCGCCCTTGGGATGTGATCTACATTCTAGATTTCCCTATTCTCGCTTTCTTCTTCTTTAAGAAATGGATTCGAATGGACAATCGTCCCTTCAATAAACGAGCTAGTTTTGCGGTTACCTCTTTATCGGCTATGCTCTTTTCGGCCAACCTTTTCCTCGCAGAAATTGACCGACCTGAGCTCCTGACTCGTGGTTTCTCAAACTACTATGTCGTTCGTGCCCTTGGTTTACCAGCCTTTCTAGGTTATAGTGCTAATCAGACCTATGCTGCCAACAAAGAACGTTCCAAAGCCTCCGAAGCAGATTTAAAACCGGTGGAAGAATATATCCAACAGCATTATGCCAAGCCTAATCCTGAGTACTTTGGAATGGCCAAAGGCCGTAATGTCATCTACATTCACTTGGAAAGTTTCCAACAATTCTTGATCGATTACAAGTTGAAAGTAGACGATAAAGAATATGAAGTGACACCTTTCTTAAACTCACTTTACCACTCGAAAGAAACCTTTGCCTTTTCAAACGTCTTTAACCAAGTCAAGGCAGGGAAAACGTCTGATGCTGAGACCATGATTGAAACAGGCCTCTTCGGACTCAACCAAGGTTCCTTTATGGTGAACTATGGTGGAACCAATACCCAACAGGCTGCACCATTTATTCTTTCAAAAAATGGGTACAACTCGAGCGCTGTTTTCCACGGGAATGCTGGAAGTTTCTGGAATCGAAATACCGCCTATAAACAATGGGGCTACAATTACTTCTTTGATGCCAGCTACTTCACCAAACAAAACAGCAGCAATTCCTTCCAGTATGGTCTTAATGACAAATACATGCTCAAGGATTCCATTAAATACCTTGAAAGATTGCAACAGCCTTTCTATACGAAGTTCATTACGGTTTCAAACCATTATCCTTATACGACCAGCTTGTCAGGAGATGATCTCGGCTTCCCTCTAGCTAAGACTCAGGACGAAACCATTAATGGCTATTTTGCGACCGCTAACTATCTAGATTCTTCGATCAAAGCCTTCTTTGATTACCTGAAAGAATCTGGTCTTTACAAAAATTCCATCATCGTTCTCTATGGGGACCACTACGGAATTTCAAACTCCCGCAACCCAGCTCTTGCTCCTCTACTTGGTAAGAACTCTGAAACGTGGTCAAGCTATGACAATGCCATGTTGCAACGCGTACCTTATATGGTAGTCATTCCAGGTATGGATAAGGGTGGCATCATTGATACCTATGGTGGTGAAATTGATATGCTCCCAACCTTGGAACATTTGCTAGGTATTGAATCCAACAAATTCCTCCAAGTTGGTCAAGATATGCTCTCACCAGATCATGATCAAATCGTCGCCTTCCGCTCTGCTAACTACTTTGTAACTCCTGAGTATACAAGCTATAGTGGCCGGACCTACTATACAAAAACAGGTGAGGAAATCACGAACCCAGACGAAAAAACCAAGGAAGAACTGGACAAGATTAGGGAAGCTGCTAACCTTCAATTGAAGATTAGTGATAGCATCCAGACCGGTGATCTCCTTCGCTTCTTCAAGGGCAATGATCTTGGAAAAGTCAATCCAGAAGATTATTCCTACACCAATTCCTTCAAGGCATTGAAGAAGATTGAAAAGGAAAAAGGTGACAAATCAACCAGCCTTTATAACCAACGTGGCAACCAGTCCACAGTTGATCTCTTCAAGGCACCAACTTATAAAGAATTGCACCCAGAAGACGATAGTTCTTCCTCAACAGAGACCAGTAGCAGTTCTTCTAAATAAAAAGAATCCCTGAGTAAAAACTCAGGGGTTTTGCGATTTCTTAAAGAAGTATCATACCTTACTTTTATCTAAGACTTCAAAAATAGAAGCTGTTAAATTCTCCACATAGAAGGGACGTTTATGGCGACTATTACCAACCATTAATTTCAATTTATCTGAATTTTGGAGGTAATATGGAAGCCCGCTGGCATTAAATATCACCAAGTACTTCTTGTCTCCTGTTAGTTCATAGATGACAAGACCACTAGTATCTGTCGCAGATTGGATAAAGACTTGTTGGTAGATGTTATCATAGCTTTCAAGCCCTAAGACAGGAAGACTTGTCTTCAAGGCGATCAAGCTTCGGATGTAGGCGATTGATTCCTTATTCTGACTGACCAAATCCCAATTGACCTGATTCACAAAATCTGGAGCATTGTAGGAATTCATGGCCCGCTCACGATCCAAAGGTGTGATCTCTCCATCAGGACCTGTCGCTACCAATTTAGTCCGCATAAACTCTTGACCCAATTGCATAAAGGCCATACCCTGGAAGAGCAGGTTCATAGCCGTAGCCAACTCTGAGCGCTTGACCAAGCCTGCTACTTCTTCATTTGGATGGAGGGTCTGAAGCAAGTCATAGAGATTATAATTGTCATGAGCCTCCACATAATTCAAAACCTGATTCGGACTTAAATAATGACCCAGCTCCGCACTACCTAGAACAGCACGCGCAACGATATTCTCTGTTGATTTTCGGCTGACAAAGCCTCGTTTGATGGAACCATAAACCTCAGCCCCTTTAATAGCATCGCGCTCCGTGTCGTTAAAGAATCCAATACGTGGCAATTGCGCCGCATTGTCTTTCTTAGCCTTATCCTCTGGTGCGAGACCGGTTCCCATGTCCCAACCTTCTCCATAAAGGAGAATGCGAGGATCCAGAGCATCCATCGCCTCCCGAATAGCATTCATTGTCGTCACATCGTGAATGCCCATCAAATCAAAGCGGAAACCATCGATCTGGTACTCTTTGACCCAGTGCGTAAGGGAATCAATCATGTACTTGCGGTACATCTCATGCTCACTTGCCGTCTCATTACCGACGCCTGTCCCATTTTGGAAGCGCCCATCTGGATCCATCCGATAATAATAATCCGGAACTGTATTTTGGAAAGGACCATGCTCAGTTGAGTAGGTATGATTGTAGACCACATCTATGACTACAGAAATCCCAGCTTCATGATAAGCCCGGATCATAGTTTTAAGCTCTTTCATGGTTTGTTTGGGATTGGATGGATCTGTTGAAAAACTGGTTTCTGGTGCAGAATGATTCTGAACGTCGTAACCCCAATTGTAGGTCACACGACCTTCTTCATCGTACTGTTTATAGCGATCAGATATCGGCTGCAATTGCACGACATTGACCCCTAATTGACGGATATAATCAAAGGCAGTCGCATCTCCATGGCTATTGACGGTTCCTTCTTGGCAAGCCCCCAGATAGGTCCCACGCAAAGACTCGTCCACACCTGATGTCGGTGACTTGGTCAAATCCCGAAGGTGCATCTCATAGATCACTGCTTGACAAGGATTATCCAGGCGCCAGGGAGTCACATCGGCGCCTTTTTTAGTGCCCCAATCAAACTGACGATCTGCTCTTGAGAGAATGGCTGAGCGCATTCCATCGGCTGTCGTTGCAATGCTATAAGGATCGCGCGTCACTTGAGTATGGTGTTCAAAATGCACACGATATTGATAGGCCATACCACTTAAATTTCCTAGAAAATCTAAAATCCAAACACCATGGGTATTTTCTGGGTGGTAGCTAGACTCTTGTTTGCCACGTGTCATCGGCATGCTCTTCCAGATAGGCGCATCCAAGTCTGTTGATTGATAAAGCAACAATTCAACTTTCTTAGCCGTTGGTGCCCACAGTTTAAAGCAATGCTCCCCTTCTTCCTCCCGATGACCGAGCCATCCTTGATACGCCCATTTGGTGTAAATTCCTTGGCATGGGTCGCTACATCGTAGGCATGAGGCTGACGATGGCCAAGCATGACTCGTCATGTTCTAAAAAGAATAATAGACAGTATCGTCTCCATCGAGAATCCACACTTCTCGAACATGCCCTTCTGGTAAGAGTTCGATTTCAAAATCACGGGTTTTGGTGAGCCAATCTCCTTCTTTAACCAAGACATGACCCCGGCTCAAGGCATCCTCACTCTCGTATACCAGATTTCCCTCTACTCCAAAATAATCCAACTTGGAGAAAGAGACTGATTTTCCTTCTACTTGATCCTGCCATTGCCACATATCATAGGCAAAATAATTTCCTTTTTGCTTATGAAAATGAAGCTTTACATGGTATTGTCGCATAACATTTTCCTATTTCCAATTTGATACCGAAGGAACCATTCGCTCGTGAAACACGTATATGGTTCCAACTATTTGTTTTTATTCTTCAGATGTATGAACCAATGCATCGTTGTTGATTTCATCAATATTCGCAAAGAATTCCAAGTGATTATGGAAGACTTCCAATTCAACCGGAGTATCTCCCCCGTATTCCCCATCTAGATTGATGCGGAACGGTTGAGCATTTTTCCCTAGCATTTCGATCGTCAACTTCTTGGTCTTGAGATATTCTACATTTTCATCGTGCACATGCTTGCCCCCATTAATGGCCTGAATCATCAAGGACAACATGTTAAAGAGCTTAGCAGTTTTTACGATAATCAAGGTAAAGTTCCCATCATCAAGCTTAGCATCTGGCGCGACACTTTCAAAGCCAGCAATCGAGTTGGTCAAGGCCACAAAAATCATAGACGCTGGCCCTTCAAAGACACCATTGTCATGCTCAATCCGCACCTTACGAGCCTTGTTTCGTGGCAACATTTTAGCTGCTTCTGCCACATAGGCAAAGTAACCCAAGCGAGATTTAACACTACTTGGAACACTGAAGGTCAATTCTGTCATGGTTCCTGCTGCAGCAATATTGATGAAATACTTGCTACCATAGGCACGACCAATATCCATCTGAATGGTTTGGTTTTTTTCTATAATGCGAGCAGCCGCCACAGGATCTCCCATCGGGATCTTCAAGGCACGCGCATAGTCATTGGTGGTACCGGTCGGGATAAAGGCCATCTGCGGACGATTTTCCAGACCTGCAACCCCATTGACCACTTCGTTAATCGTACCATCTCCACCAGCGGCAATGATTAAATCAAAGCCTGCTTTAGCGGCTCTTTCTGCCTCATTTTGGGCAGAAAATGGTTCTGGAGTCGTTTGATAAGCGCTGGTTTCATAGCCCACGTCTTCGAGTACGTCCAAGACTTCCGCAATATTTTTCTTGATAATTTCTTGCCCAGAGGTCGGATTATAAATTAAACGGGCTTTTTTGATTCGTTCTACCATAAAGATCCTCTATAAACTTTCAAGCCAGGCCTCATCTTCTACCTGGATTCCTAATTCTTGTGCTTTGGTTAACTTGCTACCAGCGTCACTACCTGCAACGACCAAATCTGTTTTTTTGGAAACCGATCCAGTTACCTTAGCGCCCAGACTTTCTAATTTTGCCTTTGCTTCTGAACGTGTGAGTCGCTCTAGCTTCCCAGTCAAAACGACTGTCATTCCTGATAGGGCCGCATCAGCAGCGACTTTTTCACCAAGATAAGCCATATTGACACCAGCTTCTTTGAGCTCTTGCAAGAGGCGCTTGGATCCCTCTTGCGCGAAATAACTCTTAAGGCTTTCAGCCACGACCATACCGAGACTATCAATGCTGGCAATCCGTTCTGGATCAGCTGTTGCCAATTGATCGAGGTCATGGAATTCTTGGAGCAAGATTTGACTAACCTTGCTACCGACATGGCGGATCCCCAAACCAAAGAGTAACTTCTCAGCTGAATTCTCTTTTGAAGCTTGAATGGCTTCATGGAGTTTTTCAGCAGATTTTTCTTTAAAGCCTTCTAAGGTCAATAGATCCTCTACGCTTAGGCGATAGATCCCTGCCACATCCTCTACTAACTGAGCTGCAAAGAGTTTCTCTACAACAGCTGGACCCAAGCCTGTGATATTCATAGCATCCCGACTGGCAAAGTGGTTCAATCCTTCCTTAATCTGTGCTGGACAGAGCGGATTGATACAGCGAAGGGCCACCTCATCCTCAAAATGAAGCAACTCACTCTGGCAGCTCGGACAATGAGTTGGAATGGCTAATGCTTGATCAGAGACTCGCTTATCTTTGACAACACGCAAGACCGCTGGAATGATATCACCCGCCTTGTAGACAATGACGATATCATCCTGATGAATGTCTTTTTCAGCAATATAGTCCACATTGTGCAAGGTTGCCCGACTAACAGTGGTTCCGGCTAGCTGGACTGGAGTTAGATTGGCAGTTGGGGTCACAACTCCGGTCCGTCCAACCGTCCAATCCACCGATAAGATTTTCGCTTCTTTTTCTTCAGCTGGAAACTTATAGGCGACAGCCCATTTAGGAGCTTTTACGGTAAAGCCTAGTTCTTCTTGAACAGCTAGGTCATTGACCTTGATGACGATCCCATCGATATCGTAGGGAAGATCCTCTCGAAGCTGAGCTACTTTTTGGATGAAGTCCCAAATTTGCTCCATATCCTCAGCCAGCACTCGCTCTTGGTTCACGACAAACCCTAAGCGGGCTAATTTTTCAAGCACGCCTTCCTGACTGCTTTGATCAGTTGGACTCACTTCTTGATACAAGAAGGTTGCGAGATTTCGCTTGGCCACGATTTTCGTATCCAATTGGCGAAGCGTTCCTGCAGCAGCATTTCGTGGATTAGCAAACTCCGGCTCGCCGTTTTCTTGACGGATCTGATTGACTCGATCAAAGGAAGCCCGTGGCATATAGCACTCGCCTCGAACTGTAATGTTCACTGGCTCTGGTAACACTAAAGGAATGTCCTTGACCCGCTTGAGGTTCTCTGTAATATCCTCACCGACAGAACCATCCCCACGTGTCGCCCCCGTTACGAGGACTCCATTTTCATAGGTGAGGGAAATGGACAAGCCATCGATTTTCAGCTCACATACATAGCTGATAGAAGGAAATTCCTTACGGACACGCTGATCAAAGGCTTCTAATTCTTCACGCGAAAAAGCATCCTGCAAACTATAAAGGGGATACTGGTGCTGGTATTTGGTAAAGCCTTTTAAAACCACCCCACCTACACGGTGAGTTGGACTCTCTGGTAAGATCTCATCAGGATGAGCGGTTTCTAGTTCCACCAACTCCCGATATAATTGATCATATTCACTATCTGAAACAGATGGAGCGTCTTTTGTGTAATACTCGTAAGCATATCGATTGAGTAATTCCACTAATTCTTTCATTCTGGTTTTCATGTTCTTATTTTATCATAAAATCTTAATTTAGCCTTGAATTTACTGCATTCTTAGCATTAAAAAAAGGAGCCAAAGCTCCCTTTTCTTATTTTGTAAAATCGATCCGTTTAGAAAGTTGATTGATCACAATCGCTCCAAAAATCAAGGATGCGAATTCACCCAATCCCATAGTCAACCAGTTATAGAGGAATGGTTGGCCTTGAAGGTAGTATAGTTCCAAGGCAATCGTAAACATGGAGATGGAAAAGAAAATCGCAAACAAGAAATGGTCCAAGCGAATAAGACCGTCAAACAAGAACTTGTTTTTGAATCGACCAAATAGAATGAGTCCAAGTCCTAAGAAGACAAAGGTTGAACCTCCACCAACAAAGACATCGATCCATCCAAAACTAAATAAGTTAGCAATCATACAACCAAGAGTCACTCCAATCAAGTACTTCTTATTGTAAAAAGCTAAGAAATTCATCATTTCCGAAACACGGAATTGATAGCCATAGTAGGCCATAGCGTTGAGAGGTGGGGTAATGGTCAATACGATATAAATCGCAGCAACAATGGCAATTTGTGCCATATCACGAGCAGTTAACTGTTTCATTTATTCTCCTTTAGCGGTTTTCCCGCGTGTAATATGCTTGGCGAAAGGATCTTAAGCACCAAGGGTTGAAGGTTTGATTTCTTCAACCTTTCAAGTATAGCATATTTTGAGGTTTTATGATAGACTGAATTTATGAAAACACTAATTAAAAAATTTTTTGATAATGAAATTTTATCCTATCTCTTTTTTGGGGTTGCCACAACCATTGTTTCCGTCGGAACCCGCCTCTTCATCTATCAAGTGTCTCGTGATGAACGATTAGCGACCGCGATTGGAAACATCGCTGGGATCCTCTTTGCCTTTGCGACCAACGATACCATTGTCTTTAAACAAGAAAGAAAGGGCTGGTTTCAGCGCTTGATTCGATTTGCAATTGCGCGCTCTGGGACCTTTATTCTAGATATGACCTTGACTGAGATTTTTGTCAAGCAATTCCCAGGAATTATCGGGCAATTTGTCAACAATAACAAGAGTCAAATCAATCTGATTGAAACCCTCTTTGCACAAGTGGCCATTGTGGTCCTCAATTACGTCTTTAGTAAACTCTTTGTCTTTAAAAACAAAAATAAGGCTTGAAACGATTGTTTCAAGCTTTATTCTTTTAAACTTCTATACTTGCATGCTCTGCACTTAATTGATGGATGGTGCCTTCAACCCCAAAATAATCCTTGGCTAGATCTTTCAATTCCTGCACGGCTGTCTGGGCTCGTTTGGCCTGCTCCTCGTTGATGGCTTCAATGACCAAAATAGCGTCCTTGGTATCTTCAGTTAGCATGGTTCTTTGAGCCTCACGCCAATTCAAACAACGGCAAACGGCGCCTTCTTGGTCGTAGTAGATGATCTCCCCTTCCAAAGCTGGCGCATCTTCGTCAGCTCCTAATGGAAAGAAAGGTTCGCCTCCTTTCGCTTGACCTAGAGAGAGGCCACCCACCAATTTATCCATATCTTCTCCCCCACAAGGAAGGGCATAAGCCATAGACACACTATTGTAAAGATCCACCAACGGATTAATCGGATAGAATTCACGCCCCTGGTGAACCCGTTTTAAGAGTGCCTCGATGGAAGATCGGGCTCCTTTTTTTGTTTTAAACTTGCTAAAAGCTTGGCGCCACTCTTGAACGAACTCACTCTGGGTATAGTTTTCTTCATCGATAAATTCCCATGCTCTCTTGGCACCCTTGTCCAACAATTCTTTGAAATAAGGATCCTTGGCTTCATCTACTGTATTATCAATACCATACAAGGACATCACTGTAATTCTAGCTGTTGGAAATAAATCCCAAAATGCTTGATCGACTGTCACTTTCATTGTTTTACCTCACTATAATTTCTTTTTTGACCTTTTTTGACTAGTTCCCAATCCAGGGTAATATTCTCTCGAACTCGGATGAGATACTCCTCTAACTGTGCGACTTCTTCTTTGGAAAATCCTTTTAAGGCAGTTGTCTCAGAGTAAAGATGCTCCCCTAAAATGAAGGGGTAAATCTGCTTACCTTTTTCAGTTAATTCCCATTCCTTGATTTTAAGGTTTTCACCCCTTGGACGCTGTTGAATCAAGCCTCGTTCTTCTAGTTTTTTTACAGACCTTGCAACGGTGGATCGATCTACTTTCAGGACTTCAGAGAGTTCTTCCTGAATCATTCCAGGTTGCTCGGCAATTCGCACCAGGTAAAGGTATTGACCACGCGCCAAATCCAAATCTCGAAATTCAATATTTGCTATAGAATCCAGAGCTCGCGCAATGATGCCGATCTCACGCAAAATACTCATCTCACTCCTCCTTTCCTATTGACAATAGAATAACACATTTTTATTGCAAATGCAATAAAAATAGATAAGAAAAAAAGAGGCTGGGACAAAAGTCCTAGCCTCTCAATTATTTTTGGATTGTCGAG
>JBKXCY010000016.1:0-16920 GCA_046994005.1 Streptococcus sp. | reverse complement strand
GTTTTGTGATGGGGGAAGGTGCAGGGGTTCTTGTCATCGAAAGCTTGGAACATGCACAAAAACGTGGTGCTAATATTTTAGCTGAAATTGTTGGTTACGGTTCAAACTGTGATGCCTACCATATGACAACACCGACACCAGATGGTTCAGGTGCGGCCAAAGCGATTAAATTAGCGATCAATGAAGCTGGTATTAAGCCTGAAGATGTCGATTATGTCAATGCGCATGGTACATCTACACCTGCCAATGAGAAAGGTGAAAGCGGAGCTATTGTTTCTGTTCTTGGAAAAGAGGTTCCTGTATCATCTACGAAATCATTTACAGGACACTTGCTTGGTGCTGCTGGTGCGGTTGAAGCGATTGCTACCATCGAAGCGATTCGTCACAGCTTTGTACCAAAAACTGCTGGTACTAAAGAATTGTCTGACTATATCGAAGCAAACGTTGTTTATGGTGAAGGTCAAGAAGCGGATATTCAGTACGCTATCTCAAATACCTTTGGTTTTGGAGGACACAATGCTGTTCTGGCCTTTAAACGTTGGGAGGGTTAATTCATGAATATTTCTGAAATCAAAGATTTGTTGGCTCAATTTGATGCGTCAACTTTGCGTGAATTCTCATATAAAAATAATGGCGAAGAATTGAATTTGAGTAAAAACCAAACGAGTTCAGTTGCATCTACACCGGTTGCTCCTGCAGTTGAAGTGGTAGCAACTCCTCAAACTCCTGTAGTAGCCCCTGTTGTTGAAGCACCAGCAACTCCAGCTGTAGCGGCTGAACCAGTTGCTGCTCCAGCTCAGGCTGCAGAAGGTGATGTGGTTGAAAGTCCATTGGTTGGGGTGGCTTACTTGTCGCCAGCACCGGATAAACCAGCCTTTGTATCTGTAGGAGACAAAGTTACTAAGGGTCAAACACTCTTGATTATCGAAGCCATGAAAGTGATGAATGAAGTCCCAGCACCAAAAGATGGGGTAGTCACTGAAATTTTGGTAACGAATGAAGAAATGGTTGAATTTGGAAAAGGATTGGTTCGAATCAAATGACAATTGATATTAATGCTATTCGTGAGGCTTTGCCGCATCGTTACCCAATGCTTTTGGTGGATCGCGTTTTAGAAACAAGCGAAGATACGATTGTTGCCATTAAAAACGTGACAATTAATGAACCATTTTTTAATGGACATTTTCCACAATATCCTGTTATGCCAGGTGTTCTCATCATGGAAGCTTTGGCACAAACAGCAGGTGTACTAGAGTTGTCAAAACCTGAAAATAAAGGGAAATTAGTCTTTTATGCAGGGATGGACAAGGTGAAGTTTAAAAAACAAGTCGTTCCAGGAGATCAACTGGTGATGACAGCTACTTTTGTCAAACGTCGTGGAACCATTGCTGTTGTTGAAGCGAAAGCAGAGGTAGACGGTAAGCTTGCAGCTTCAGGAACACTTACTTTTGCAATTGGAAATTAAGAAAGGCCTATCTATGTTTCGTAAGATCTTAATCGCCAATCGTGGTGAGATTGCAGTGCGCATTATTCGTGCGGCTCGTGAACTTGGCATCGAGACGGTTGCGGTGTATTCTACTGCTGATAAAGAAGCCTTGCATACCTTACTAGCGGATGAAGCAGTCTGTATTGGACCTGCTAAATCAACAGAATCTTATTTGAATATGAGTGCTGTCTTGTCTGCAGCTGTTCTAACAGGAGCAGAAGCTATCCACCCTGGTTTTGGATTTTTAAGTGAAAACTCAAAATTTGCGACCATGTGTGAGGAAGTGGGCATTAAATTTATTGGTCCTTCTGCTAAAGTCATGGATTTGATGGGGGATAAGATTAATGCTCGTAAACAGATGATCAAAGCAGGAGTGCCTGTTATTCCTGGATCAGATGGTGAAGTGTATACTGCTGAAGAAGCCCTCGAGATTGCAGAACGTATTGGTTACCCTGTGATGTTGAAAGCATCTGCAGGAGGCGGTGGTAAGGGAATTCGGAAGGTTGAAAAACCAGAAGATTTGGTTGCTGCTTTTGAATCTGCTTCCTCAGAAGCTCAAGCTGCTTTTGGGAATGGTGCCATGTATATGGAGCGGGTGATTTATCCGGCGCGCCACATTGAAGTACAGATTTTAGCGGATCAGCATGGACATGTCATTCACTTAGGTGAACGCGATTGCTCTCTTCAACGGAACAATCAAAAAGTTCTAGAAGAATCCCCTTCAATTGCTATCGGAAAAACTCTTCGTAATCAAATTGGTTCTGCTGCTGTTCGGGCTGCTGAATCAGTTGGGTATGAGAATGCTGGAACGATTGAATTCTTGTATGATGAAGGCAAGGGTGAGTTCTACTTTATGGAAATGAATACCCGTGTGCAAGTGGAGCATCCTGTCACAGAATTTGTAACAGGAGTTGATATCGTTAAGGAACAGATTAAAATCGCAGCTGGCCAAGAATTATCCGTTACTCAAGAGGATATTGTCATTAAAGGCCATGCGATTGAATGCCGGATCAATGCGGAAAATCCTTCCTTTAACTTTGCACCAAGTCCAGGGAAGATCACGAATCTCTATCTTCCAAGTGGTGGGGTTGGCTTGCGTGTGGATTCTGCGGTGTATCCTGGTTATACGATTCCACCATACTATGATAGTATGATTGCTAAGATCATTGTCCATGGTGAAAATCGCTTTGATGCACTGATGAAAATGCAGAGAGCTCTTTATGAGTTGGAAATCGATGGTGTCACAACCAATAGCAGTTTCCAGTTGGATTTGATTTCAGATTCACATGTAATCGCTGGTGATTATGATACTGCATTTTTGATGGAACAATTCCTTCCAAATTATAATAAGGAATGATGAAAAAGCCTGGACTTGTGAGGGAAGTATGAACATCATCCTCACAGTTGCAGGCTTTTATAGTAATGCTACAGATGCAGTAGCATATTATAAGGAGTAAGTAATGGCATTATTTTCTAAAAAAGATAAATATATTCGGATCAATCCGAATAGGTCAGCCTGGAAGGAACCTCAGCCAAAACCTGAAGTACCTGATGAACTATTTTCACAATGCCCAGGTTGTAAACATACCATTTACCAAAAAGATTTAGGTAGTGAACGGGTATGCCCGAATTGTGGCTATACCTTCCGTATTTCTGCTAAAGAACGCTTGGCGCTTACAGTGGATCCAGCTAGCTTTGAAGAAATGTTTACAGGAATCGAAACAACAGACCCTTTGAATTTTCCTAATTATAAGAAGAAACTGGCAGCAGTACGGGAAATGACAGGGCTGGATGAAGCTGTGCTAACTGGAACTGCCATGATTAAAGGGCAAAAAGTTGCTCTTGGGATCATGGATTCCAACTTTATCATGGCTTCAATGGGTTCTGTAGTAGGTGAAAAAATTACTCGTTTATTTGAATTTGCGACAAAAGAAAAATTGCCAGTTGTTCTCTTTACCGCTTCCGGTGGCGCTCGGATGCAAGAAGGTATCGTGAGTTTGATGCAAATGGCAAAAATTTCTGCGGCTGTTCAACGTCATTCTAAAGAAAAATTATTTTATTTGACTGTATTGACAGATCCTACAACCGGTGGGGTGACGGCTTCATTTGCTATGGAAGGTGATATTATCATGGCAGAGAGTCAGGCCTTGGTTGGTTTTGCCGGTCGGCGCGTGATCGAATCAACTGTGCGTGAGAAATTGCCAGATGATTTCCAAAAAGCAGAATTTCTACAAGAACATGGATTTGTAGACTTGATCGTGGAGAGAAGCCAAATCCGAGCAACAGTTGGACAATTATTGGCCCTTCATGGAGGTAAACATGAGTAAAATAACACAGATTATTAAAGAGGCACGTGACCAAGGAAGATTGACTGCCCTTGATTTTGCTCAAGGAATTTTTGATGATTTTATCGAATTACATGGAGATCGAAACTTCCGTGATGATGGTGCGGTGATTGGTGGGATTGGACGCTTAGGCGATCAAACGGTTACAGTCGTTGGAATCCAAAAAGGAAAAAATCTTCAAGATAATCTAAAACGTAATTTTGGTCAACCCCATCCAGAAGGCTATCGAAAAGCTTTGCGCCTCATGAAGCAAGCGGAGAAATTTGGTCGTCCAGTTGTGACCTTTATCAATACAGCGGGTGCTTATCCTGGTGTTGGTGCTGAAGAACGAGGACAAGGTGAAGCCATTGCCCGTAACCTCATGGAAATGAGTGATTTAAAAGTTCCGATTATCGCGATTATCATCGGAGAAGGTGGCTCTGGTGGTGCCTTGGCTCTTGCTGTAGCAGATAAGGTCTGGATGCTTGAGAACTCCATCTATTCAGTCTTGAGTCCAGAAGGTTTTGCCTCTATTCTTTGGAAAGATGGAAGTCGTGCCATGGAAGCAGCAGAGTTGATGAAGATTACTTCTCACGAATTGTTAAATATGGAAATTGTCGATAAGGTGATTCCCGAGCATGGATTTTCAAATGGAGAACTACTGGCTCAAGTGAAGAAGGAATTACAGGAAGAGTTAAAGGTTTTACAAGCCTTACCTCTCGAAGAGCTTCTGGAGCAACGCTACCAACGTTTTCGTAAATATTAAAAAACTGAGCTTGCAATTTGCAAGTCTCAGTTTTTTTAAACTTTATTTTGGTGCGATGACTTCAGCGCCACCCATATATGGACGAAGAACTTCAGGAATGGTTACAGAACCATCTTCGTTTTGATAGTTTTCAAGAATAGCAGCGACGGTACGTCCAACAGCTAACCCTGAACCGTTCAAAGTGTGAAGAAGTTTGACTTTACCATCTGCTTCGTCACGGTAGCGGATTTGCGCACGACGAGCTTGGAAATCTTCTGTATTGGAACAGCTTGAGATTTCACGGTAGGTATTTTGTGCTGGGATCCATACTTCTAAGTCGTAAGTCTTAGCAGCTGAGAAGCCCATGTCTCCTGTTGAGAGAGCTACTACACGGTATGGAAGATTCAGTTTTTGAAGGATATTTTCAGCATTGACAACCATTTTTTCCAATTCATCATATGATTCTTCTGGTTTAGCAAACTTCACCATTTCAACCTTATGGAATTGGTGCAAACGGATCAAGCCACGAGTATCACGACCAGCTGAACCAGCTTCTGAACGGAAAGATGGACTCATAGCGGTGAAGTAGATTGGAAGGTCTTTCCCATCAAGAATTTCATCGCGGTAGTAGTTCGTCAAAGGAACTTCAGCTGTTGGAATGAGGACATAATTGGTATCGCTAAGTTCAAAAGTGTCTTCCTTGAATTTTGGATACTGACCAGTACCAAACATAGAATCATGGTTGACCATGTAAGGAGGGATGACTTCAGTGTAGCCTTCCTTGCCATGTTCGTCCAACATGAAGTTGTAGATAGCGCGTTCTAAGCGAGCTCCAAGTCCTTTGTAGAAGAGGAAACGAGCACCAGTGACTTTAGCCCCGCGTTCCCAGTCAAGGATATCAAGGTCTTCTCCTAAATCCCAGTGAGCTTTTGGTTCAAAGCCAAATTCGCGCGGTGTTCCCCAACGGCGAACCTCAACGTTGTCATCCTCATCTGCTCCAACAGGGACACTATCAGCAGGGATGTTTGGAAGGGTAGTAGTGAATTCAGTTAATTTGGCATCGATTTCAGCCAATTCTGTATCCAATGCTTTGACCTCTGCAGAGAGAGTTTGCATGGCAGCAATCTTATCATCTGCATTTTCCTTGTTGCGCTTAGCTTGTGCGATTTCAGCAGATACAGTGTTACGCTCTGCTTTGAGATTTTCTACTTTGACTAAGATATCTCGACGTTTGGCATCGATTTCTTTCATTTCATTCAAAATAGCTGCATCTACGCCACGTGTTGCCAATTTTTTAGCAACAGCATCAAAGTCTGTACGAATTCGTTTAATATCTAACATAGCTTCTCCTTTAACAAAAAACACACCTGTTAGAGTGTTGGAGTGGCAGAGCCACGGTTCCATCCAACTTCACAGGTGTGCACTTGATTCGATATTTTATTTTAAAGAAACGGTAGAATTTCAATTAAGATTTCTATCTGCTCGCAGCAACCGCAGACTTTCTGAAAGAACCTCTTAACTTACTTATCCGTTTGCGTCTATTATACAAGAAAAGATCCTATTTTGCAAATAGATTTTTAATTTTAGCCGTGATGATTTGGATCAACGTAGGAAGTTTGACAATTTTATCATTTCCTAGATGTTCCCGAGCAATCTTTAAAATTTTTCCAGAGTCTTTTGAAGCAAAGAGAAATTTTGATTCTCTGGTATAGATTTCAAAATGGCGGCTAATTTTACGTCCGGATACATTGGCTCCGATTTGTTCGATTTCTTGCCAGGGAATTTGGATGTAGTCTTCTACATTTGCATCCGCATAAAATTCAAAAGCGGCATTCCCGACTAGGATTTTTCCAACCTTTCCCCCCACTCCAAGGTAAGAAACCCCTGTAGTATGGAATTCAACGGTTTTATTCAATGATTGAGCCATGAGATCCTCCTGTATTGCTGTTCACTCCATTATATCATAATAAAAAGAAGGCCGAAACCTTCTTTTTTGTTGATCTTTGCTTACATCAAGCCAGCAACGTGTGCTAATACACCGATTACAAAGAGAGCGATGATGATAGTGATTGGAGATACTTTTTTCTTCAACAACCACATACAAGCAAAAGTAAGAAGCAATCCCATCAAACCAGGAATCAATGAATCCAAGTTTTGTTGGAAAGTTGTAACTTTTTCAGGTGTTTGAGAGAGGCCTGAACCAACTTGAGCGAAGGCTTCTTGGATACCCTTGTATCCTTCAGGAAGTTTATCCCAGTGGATATAAGCTTTATCGGCTAATTTGACAGAAGAAACATTGAAGACGAATTTAATAGATACCCAACGTTCTACCAAAACAGCGAGGATGAACATCCCAAGGATAGAAGCCCCTTTAGTGATGTCTTGCAAGATCCCACCAGACATATCTTTGGTAATTTCAGAACCTGCTTTGTAGCCAAGTTCTTGCGTGTACCACAAGAAGGCCATACGAATCGCATTCCATGCGATAAAGAAGATGAGTGGGCCAAGGATGTTACCAGACGCAGCAAATGATGCACCAAGAGCCCCAAGAATTGGACGTACTGTAAACCAGAAGACTGGATCTCCGATACCCGCCAAAGGACCCATCATACCAATTTTAACCCCTTGGATGGCAGCATCGTCAATCGCAGCACCGTTTGCTCTTTCTTCTTCAAGAGCAAGTGTTACCCCGATGATAGGAGCGGCAACGTATGGGTGAGTGTTAAAGAATTCCATGTGACGTTCAAGAGCAGCCGCTTGGTCTTCTTTCTTTGTGTAGAGTTTTTTGATAGCTGGGATCAATGAGTAAGCCCAACCCAAGTTTTGCATCCGTTCATAGTTCCAAGAACCTTGCAAGAAGGTTGAACGCCACCAAACTTTTTGACGATCTGATTTAGATAATTGTAATTTTTCAGTCATGATAGTGTCACACCTTTCTTAATAGTCTTCGAGAATGTCGCCAATTGGATCGTTAGAAGTAGCGGCACCGCCACCTCCATTGCCACCTTTCTTAGAAAGAGTAAGGTAGATCAAGGCAAGGGCAACACCAATTGCTCCAAGGGCAATCAAGGTCAATTGGCTAACAGCTGCAAGAGCAAAACCGATGGCAAAGAATGGCCATACTTCACGGCTCGCCATCATGTTGATAACCATGGCATAACCAACGGCTACAACCATACCACCACCGATTTGCATTCCATCAGAGAGCCATTTTGGCATTTGTTCAAGAGCAGTTTTGACAGTTTCAGCAGGAATCATCAACAAGAGGGCTGCAGGAATGGCGATACGAAGACCTTGAAGAAGAAGGGCCACAAAGTGAGCGCGTTCTACACCTTTGATATCCCCTTTTCTAGCAGCAGCGTCGGCAGTGTGAACCAAACCAACGGAAAGGGTACGGACGATCATGGTCAAGAAAAGACCAGCAACTGCAAGTGGAATAGCGACACTTTGAGCGACAGCGATTCCTTTTGTACTGAAGTCTCCCCCAAGTACCATGATGATGGCAGCAGCGACAGATGCAAGGGCAGCATCGGGTGCAACTGCGGCACCAATGTTTGCCCAGCCAAGTGCAATAAATTGAAGTGAACCACCAAGCATAATGCCAGCAGTCAAATTACCTGTTACCAAACCGATTAAGGTACAAGCAACAAGGGGTTGGTGGAATTGGAATTGGTCAAGGATACCTTCAAGACCTGCTAAGAAGGCAACAACGACCACTAATACCATAGAAATAATAGACATGTTTAAAATCCTTTCGTAAGTAATCGATTATTGAACGTTAGCTTTGTTAATTAAGTCAAACAAATCTTTCTTAGAGTCATTTGGCACTTTACGGACGTCAAATTCAACTCCAAGATCACGCATTTTTTCAAATGTAGCCACATCATCTTTATCCATTGATAACACATTGTTCACCATGGTTTTACCAGTTGAGTGGGCCATTGAACCAACGTTCAAGGTTTTAATCGGAACACCACCTTCGATGGCGCGAAGAGCATCTTGAGGTGTTTCAAATAAGATCAAAGCATGGGTATTTCCAAAACGTGGATCTTTTGCAACGTCGATCAATTTTTGAATTGGGACAACGTTTGCTTTCACACCATTTGGTGCCGCTTGTTTGATCAATTCCTTACGGAGTTCATCTTTGGCAACAGAATCTGAAGCAACAATGATCCGATCGGCTTTTGAATCAGGTGTCCAAGCAGTTGCGACTTGTCCATGAAGAAGACGTGTATCTAAGCGGGCAAGGTTGATCTTGAGTTTTCCATCTCCGATAACCGTTCCTTCTGGAATAGCAGCTTGGGCTACAGGAGCAGCAGCGGCTGTACTAGCTTCTTCAACAGGATTCAATTCTTCTGGAAGGGCTTTGACACCGTCTTTTGCTTCCTTGATGATGTTTGCAGCGACTTGATCAACGCCGGCATTTGCATCCATCAAACGTTCTGTATAAGCTTGAATCAACATCGGAAGGTTTAATCCTGTAATGATCGCAAATTTACGATCTGGATTTTCTCCCATGACGCGACTTGCTTGGTTAAATGGAGAACCACTCCAAAGGTCAGCCAAAACCAAGACTTCATCTTCTGCATCAAATGCGGCAACAGCTGCATTAAATTTAGCATAGAGATCATCCGGGCCTTCACTTGGCATGAACGTAACCACTTGAACTTTCTCTTGATCCCCAAAGATCATCGAGCCGGATTGGTGGATTCCAGCTGCAAATTCACCGTGGCTAGCAATAATGATACCAATACTCATTATTGACATTCCTCCTTATAAAATTTGTTTGACTTTCAGTTTAAGAAAACTTTAAGCTACTTTATTATAAATCGTTTCCACACTTAAGTCAATTTTTCTATCAAAATCTCGATGTAAAAACATTGATTTATTATATTAAATTATCGTTGGATAGAAAAAGAATGCTCTTGAATGAATTTTGTTTATTACTTGTTGATGCTTAAAAAATCAATAATAGATATGTTTTATAGGATTTTGTTCTCAATGAAAAGACTCCGACAATCAAACGATATTTTCGAAAACAAAAATAAATATATAATAAATTGTAAAATAGAGTGATTGAGAGCACTCAAAAAGACTAGCCCAGTTGGGCTAGTCCTGTAGGTTCAGTTGTTTAGTTTGTAAAGTCAAGTACCATACGTCCTTGAATGGTTCCAGCTTCCATTTCATCAAAGACTTTGACAGCATCTTCTACTGGACGTTTTTGAACGACAGGGACTACCAGGCCTTCTGCACCAAATTGGAAAGCTTCTTCCAAGTCTTTACGAGTTCCCACAAGAGAACCAATGACTTGGATACCATCTAATACAGTTTTCACAATGCTGAGGTCCATCATTTCAGAAGGAAGACCAACTGCGACCACGCGGCCACCTGCACGAACAGAATCTACTGCTTGGTTGAAAGCTACTTTAGAAACAGCTGTTACGACAGCAGAGTGAGCTCCACCATTTGTTTTTTCTTTGATCAATCCTGGGACATCTTCAACTTCGCGACCGTTGATGACAAAGTCTGCACCAACTTCTTTCGCCAATTCTAGTTTATCATTGTTGATATCGACAGCGATGACATGTGCGTTGAAGACTTTCTTAGCATATTGAACAGCCAAGTTTCCTAGTCCACCAGCTCCATAGATAACGATCCATTGTCCTGGTTCAGCTTTGGCTTCTTTGATAGCTTTGTAAGTTGTAACACCTGCACAGGTAATAGAAGAAGCTTGGGCTGGATCTAATCCTTCAGGGACTTTCACTGCGTAATCTGCAGTAACGATACATTGTTCAGCCATTCCTCCATCAACAGAGTAACCAGCATTTTTTACAGTACGGCAAAGAGTTTCACGACCAGTTGTACAGTATTCACAAGTTCCACATCCTTCGAAGAACCATGCGACACTGACACGATCCCCAACTTTTAGGCTCTTGACACCTGGAGCAACTTCTTTAACAATACCGATTCCTTCGTGTCCAAGAACACGGCCTGGAACTTTACCGAAGTCCCCGTGAGCAACGTGCAAGTCAGTGTGGCAGACACCACAGTATTCGATTTGAACAAGTGCTTCCCCTGTTTCAAGTGGACGCATGTCTTTGTTTGCAACGATTTCAACACCAGTACCTTCTGGATTTACAACAACAGCTTTCATTTTGTTCCTCCTTAAGTGAACGAGAAGCGGTTTAGAATTTTTGAAAGCGCTTCTTTAATAACTATGTTAATAATATCACAAACTAGATGACGAAGCAATGAAAAAAATGGAAAAAAAGGGGGGTATTGATTAACCGATTAAGGATTTGGCGAAGAAAAAGACATGAGGGGATAACTCATGTCTGTTCCTATTATAAGAATAATTGAATGAGTTGACGCGCGACACCATCTTCGTTATTCGTGAAATCTGTGACGGAATCCGCGTAAGGGAGAAGGACGGAGCTAGCATTTTTCATGGCGTATCCATGGCCAGCAAGAGCTAGCATCTCAGTATCGTTGTGCTCGTCTCCAAAGGCAATTAAATCCTTCTGGTCCATATTGAGTTTATCTAGAAGGTAGGATAGAGCAGATGCTTTGGTCACATTTTTGGGATTGCATTCCAGAATATTTAAGGGACCACCCCAAGTATTGATAGACAGATTGTAGTCATAATGCCGATTCATTTCATCTGCCAGAGCATATTTGTCTTCCGCTTTCGTTTGAAAGAGAATACAGTTTGGGTCGCTCGTTACCCGTTCGGGGTTGAATTGATTTTCTGGTTGGAAAGCCTCAATACCGAATAATTTAGGGTCTGCAACGTGCTCATTTGGATCGGTAATAAAGAATTTATTGCGGTATTCGCCAGCGATAAAGTCCGCTTGGATGGTGTCTCGGTTAGCGACCATATCTAGCAGGTATTTTTTATCTAAAGTCAAGCATTGTTCATCCGACCATTTTTTCTCAGGTAGATGCGTAAGGGAGCCGTTAAAATTGATCATCGGAGTATCTAGCTCTAGTTGTTTGTAATAGGTATGTGCCATACGGTAGGGGCGGCCTGTTGTAATAATGACTTTATGACCAAGAGCACTAATTTTTTTAATGGTCTCAATGGTAAAGTCGCTCAATTTGCTTTCGGAATTTAAGAGGGTACCGTCTAGATCTAGAGCGATCATCTTTTTATGCATATTTCAGTTCCTTTCGAGAAGAATGAGACCATTATATCAGAAAAATCGGAAAAGCGCTCAAAAATCGAGAAGAGAAGCGGGATTTCTTGAAAGACGAAAGATCTTTTGATAGAATAGATATAACGTTCGCAAATTGATTGGGAGCGAGAATGATGAAAAAGGAGTTTATTCTGAAATGGATAAGTTTTTTAAACTTTCAGAACATGGAACCACTGTTCGAACAGAGGTTCTTGCTGGTTTGACAACCTTTTTTGCGATGAGTTATATCCTCTTCGTAAACCCTCAAATGTTGTCACAAACAGGTATGCCAGCTCAAGGGGTCTTCCTTGCAACGATTATTGGATCCGTTGTCGGAACCTTGATGATGGCTTTTTATGCCAATTTACCGTATGCACAAGCACCTGGGATGGGCTTGAATGCCTTCTTTACCTTTACCGTTGTATTTGGTATGGGCTACTCATGGCAGGAAGCTTTGGGAATGGTCTTCATTTGTGGTGTGATCTCATTGATTATCACATTGACAAATGTTCGGAAGATGATCATCGAATCGATTCCGACCGCTCTTCGGTCTGCTATTTCAGCTGGGATCGGGATTTTCTTGGCCTATGTTGGAATTAAGAATGCGGGATTTTTGAAATTCACGATTGACCCTCATACCTATACAGTGGTTGGAGAAGGAGCAGATAAGGCGAATGCAACGATCTCAGCCAATGCATCTGCTGTTCCTGGATTGGTTGATTTTAACAATCCGGCTGTCCTCTTGGCTCTTGTTGGTCTTGCGATTACTATTTTCTTTGTTGTCAAAGGGATTAAGGGAGGGATTATCCTTTCTATCTTAGCAACGACTGTTCTTGGAATTCTCATCCATGTTGTTGATATCAGTAAAATCGACTTTGCAAGTAACCATCTAGGAGCTGCCTTTAATGATTTAGGCACGATCTTTGGTCAAGCTTTAGGATCGAAAGGATTGGGTTCGTTGATTTCCAATACGTCTCGTTTGCCTGAAACCTTAATGGCAATCTTAGCCTTCTCCTTGACCGATATTTTTGATACAATTGGAACTTTGATCGGTACGGGTGAAAAAGTTGGGATTGTTGCGACGAATGGGGAAAACCATCAATCAGTGAAATTAGATAAGGCCCTCTATTCAGACCTTGTAGCGACTTCAGTCGGAGCTATTGCAGGGACATCGAATGTAACGACCTATGTTGAATCCGCAGCCGGTATTGGAGCGGGTGGACGAACTGGTCTGACAGCCTTGGTTGTAGCGATCTGTTTTGCTATTTCAAGTCTCTTTAGTCCCTTGCTAGCGATTGTACCGACCGCTGCCACAGCCCCAATTTTGATTGTTGTTGGGATCATGATGTTGAGTGGTTTGAAAAATATCCATTGGGAAGATATGTCAGAGGCCGTTCCTGCCTTCTTCACTTCTATCTTTATGGGCTTCAGCTACTCAATTACTCAAGGGATCGCTGCTGGATTTATCACCTATAGCTTGGTGAAAGTGGTTAAAGGACAAGCCAAAGAAGTGCATAGCATGATTTGGATCCTAGATGTTCTCTTTATCTTAAACTACGTGAGCATGGCCTTGAATTAAGCATCAGGAAAGTGCCAAAAAGGAATGGGAGTTGTCTCCCATTCCTTTTTAGATGGATCGAGGGAATGAATGGGAGAGTTTCCTGTTTTCTTTGATTCCTTTTTCTCAAAAGCAAACCAAAGTCGAACAATTTCTAAAAGAAAGAGCAGATTTTTAAAAAGTTTGGTATAATAGAGAAATGATTAGTCACAATGAAACGGAGCTGATCGCTCTAGGAAAACAACTAGGAAAACTCTTAGAAAAGCAAGACGTGATTATCTTATCAGGTGATCTAGGAGCAGGGAAAACGACTTTTACCAAGGGAATTGCAAAGGGGTTAGGGATTGATCAGATGATTAAAAGCCCGACCTATACCATTGTTCGTGAATACGAAGGCCGCTTGCCTTTATACCATTTGGATGTTTACCGGATTGGGAATGATCCAGATTCTATTGATTTAGATGATTTTCTATTTGGAGATGGTGCTACCATTATTGAATGGGGAGAGCTGATTGAGCCGAGTCTCTCGGATGCTTATCTTAAAATTTTTATCCGAAAATTAGAAGATGGTCGAGAGTTAGCTTTTGAAGCTCATGGAGCGCGTGCAGAAGCTTTGCTGGCATCCTTTGAGCAGGTGGAAAAAACGGATGACTAAGGAAAAGGAAGTGACAGTAGAAATTCGGCAAGCTGACAGTGCAGACGCGGCTCTTGTCGTTGATTTCTTAAATCGAGTCGGGAAAGAGTCAGATTACATGACGCTAGATGAAGCTGGAATTGGCATGTCTCCAGCAGACATGGAGCAATTTCTGATGGTGCAAGAGATGGCGGAAAACCGGATTTGCCTCTTGCTATTTCTAGATCAGGAACTGGCAGCTTTGTTAAATATCACTGCGGCTTCTCAACGGTCTGTTCAGCATATTGGTGATGTCTTTATTGTGGTTCAAAAAGTTTATTGGAATCAAGGACTTGGACAGATCTTGTTGGAAGAAGGGATCGAGTGGGCGCACTCGACCGGTGTTCTTAGGAAACTAGTCTTGAATGTCCAAGTGCGCAATGAGCGGGCGGTTCACCTGTATAAAAAATTAGGTTTTGAGATCGAAGGTTGCCAAGCTCGTGGAGCTTGTTCAGCTGAAGGAGAATTCTTAGATGTTTACCTTATGGGGAAACTGATAGATTAGAGAGAGATTCTATATGGTTAAAAAAATTATTTTGATGTTTTTGAGCTTATTGACGGTAACAGTGATTGGGATCGGGGCCTACGGCCTTACCATCCTAAACCAAACGACTGGGACTCTCAGTAAGACCTATAAAGGCTTTGGAAATGAGACCAATGTTATTGCAGAAAACAAGCCGATGACCATCCTTTTGATGGGGGTTGATACAGGTAGCGGTTCTCGGGAAGATCCTTGGGCCGGAAATAGTGATACCATGATTTTGGTGACTGTCAATCCTCAAACAAAAGAAACAACCATGACGAGCTTGGAAAGAGATATCCTAACCAATATTACTTCAGATGGCGAAACAGTCCAAGCAAAATTGAATTCGGCTTATGCTCAAGGCGGTGCCAAGTTAGCCATTAAGACTATTCAAGATCTTTTGAATATCCATATTGACCGCTATGTCATGATCAATATGAAGGGATTGGTTCAATTAGTGGATAAGGTTGGTGGCATCACGGTCAACAATCCATTTGACTTCGATATCTCGATCGAGGAAAATGAGCCAGAATATACGGCTAAGATCGCACCAGGACGTCAGGAGATTAATGGGGACCAAGCTCTCGTTTATTCACGCATGCGCTACCAAGACCCAGAAGGAGACTATGGACGTCAAAAACGCCAACGTGAAGTGATCAAAAAGATTGTTGAGAAAGTTTTAAGCCTCAATAGTTTGAGTCACTACAAAGGGATCATTGAGTCTGTTAGTGACAATATGCAAACCAACATTTCACTCGATAGCAACAGTCTTCTTCAATTACTAGGCTATAAAGATGCCCTTTCAACGATTCATCAGTACCAGTTGAAAGGAGAAGATGCCACCTTAGCAGATGGCGGAAGTTATCAGATTGTCACTTCAAAACATCTCTTGAAAATTCAAAATATCATCCGCAAAGCTTTGGGTCTGAAAGAAATTAAAACATTGAAAACCAATGCTTACCTATTAGATGGAGATGAAGAGTTGAAGAATACTTCTTCTCAAAATGATACGCCAGCGGCATCATCTGAGGAAGCACCTGTTTACCAAGAGTTTAACCAACTACCAGTTGTACCATCAACCCAGGATACGGGAGTGGTGACGCCTCAAAGTTCTGTTGCACCAGTGACACCAGTTGCTCCTGCAGCTACAGAGTCGAGCAGTGTGACACCTACGGTACCTTCAGAATAAGAAAAAAACGATTGAGTTTTCTCAATCGTTTTTACTTGGTTGCCAGATGTCTTGAATTTCTTTTAGAGAGGCTGTTGCTTGTTGACTAAATAGTTTGGTCTTGTATTGGAAATCCGTTACCAATTCTTGAAGATTGGTCTTTTGGTCTTGGATAATATCCAGATTGCGTTGGATTTTTGCTAGGTTATCTTGGATTCCCTTGATCAATTGACTGGATTCAGTCACCTCTGTTTTTATTTCTTTGCGGTTTTTAACTAATTGGTAACTAATACTAGCCCCAGTTGCAAACCAAAAGAGATTTTTGAGTTTCATATGGTCTCCTTTTAGCTGTTTTGGATGGTTTCTGCGAGAACTGTTAGTTGTTCAAAATTAGGCTCGTGTTCAGTAAATGAAATGGCAAGCTCATCTTGATCGGAATAGCGAGGGATAATGTGGACATGTGTGTGAAATACGGTTTGTCCAGAAACTTCTTCCATGTTGCTGATGATATTCATTCCCTTAGCTTGGGTAGCAGCTTCTACTTTTTTTGCAACTTTAGAGACACGTGCAAATAGTTGAGCTGTGGCGGTTTCGTCCATCTCTAATAGATTGCGAGCATGTTTTTTTGGAACCACTAACGTATGACCTGGTGTAACCTGAGAGATGTCTAAAAATGCGAGGACTTCCTCGTCCTCATAGACTTTGGAGGAAGGAATGTCGCCAGCTATAATCTTACAAAAAATACAATCGTCAACCATAAATACACCTCATTTAGACTAAATTTTGTTATAATATAAGAACATTATACCAGAAATCGGAGAAAATATGTTAGAAATCAACAAGTTGACAGGGGGCTATGTCAACATCCCTGTCCTGAAAGAGGTGAGTTTTTCAGTTCCGGATGGCCAACTGATTGGTTTGATTGGACTAAATGGAGCTGGGAAGTCAACCACGATTAATGAAATTATTGGTCTCCTGCATCCTTATGCTGGGGAAGTACGGATTGATGGCCTGAGCCTTCCAGAAGCTCCAACTGACTATCGTAAAAAAATCGGCTATATTCCAGAAACCCCTAGTCTATATGAAGAATTAACCTTGCGAGAGCATATCGAGACCGTAGCTATGGCCTATGATTTAGACATGGATCAGGTCATGGTGCGCGTCCAGCCTTTGTTGGAACGATTCCGTTTGCCTGAAAAATTAGATTGGTTCCCGACCCAGTTTTCAAAAGGGATGAAGCAAAAGGTCATGATTATTTGTGCCTATGC
>JBKXCY010000015.1:0-17379 GCA_046994005.1 Streptococcus sp. | reverse complement strand
AACTATAGCAATTTCAAATCTGGTTATTTCAATTTGCAAAAGAGCATGGATCTAGAAACCATCATCCAAAAACTGCAAGAAGAGGGAACCAAAACTCCTCAGGCTCCAGTTCTTGGAAAGGTCACGATTCCAGAAGGCTATACGATTGATCAGATTGCGTCGGCTATCACCGCCGATGTCTCTACTAAGAAGGCAGGCAAGACTCCATTTAAGAAAGAAGATTTCTTGAAGGCTGTCCAAGACGATGCCTTTATTGAGAAGATGGTGGCCAAATATCCTAAGCTCTTGGCGAATCTGCCAGGTAAGGATTCCGGTGTTCGCTACCGTTTAGAAGGTTATCTCTTCCCAGCTACTTATAACTATGGGAAAGATACCACAGTGAAAGAAATGATCGATCAGATGCTGGCGGCCATGGATCAAAACTTAACCCCATACTATGAAACACTTGAGAGCAAGAACATCAATGTAAACGAAGTATTGACTCTTGCTTCCTTGGTTGAAAAAGAAGGGGCGACAGATCAAGACCGCAAAGATATCGCAAGTGTCTTCTATAACCGTTTGAACCAAGACATGCCTTTGCAAAGTAATATTGCAATTCTTTATGCAGAAGGGAAACTTGGTCAAAAGACGACCTTAAAAGAAGATGCAACGATTGATACAGAGCTGGATTCACCTTATAATATTTATAAGAATACCGGTTTGATGCCTGGTCCAGTGGATAACCCTGGAGTATCAGCGATCGAAGCGGCGGTGAACCCAAGTAAGACAGACTACTTGTATTTTGTCGCAAATGTCGAAAATGGTGAAGTCTTCTTCGCTAAGACATACGAAGAACACAATAAAAATGTAGAAGAACACGTCAATAGTAAATTGACACAAGCAAGTTCAAACTAGAAAAAGCATGTGGCGCGTCCACAGCTTTTTCATTCAAATAATAGAAAGAGAAGTATAATGGCAGAAAAAACATACCCAATGACCCTAGCAGAAAAAGAAAAATTAGAACTAGAATTAGAAGAATTGAAATTGGTCCGTCGACCTGAAGTCGTAGAACGGATCAAGATCGCTCGTTCATACGGTGACCTCTCAGAAAACTCTGAGTATGAAGCAGCAAAAGATGAACAAGCTTTTGTGGAAGGTCAAATCTCTAGCTTGGAAACAAAAATCCGTTATGCAGAAATCGTCGATAGTGATGCTGTTGCAGTAGACGAAGTTGCGATCGGAAAAACTGTTACAGTCCAAGAAGTTGGCGAAACAGATGAAGAAGTATACAGCATCGTAGGTTCAGCAGGAGCAGATGCTTTTGCAGGAAAGATCTCAAACGAAAGCCCAATCGGTCACGCTTTGATTGGTAAAAAAACAGGTGATGTTGTCACTGTTGAAACACCAGCTGGAAGCTACCAAGTGAAAATTTTGAACGTAGAAAAAACAGCGTAACTATAAAAAGCAGGCTCTCCAAGAGGGCTTGTTTTTTTGTGCTCTTAATCCCCTTGTGAGGGTGTAAATTTTTCGTTGATTGATTGAAAGGGATTAAAAAAGCACCTGAACTAGAGGGTTCAGGTGCTTCAGTAATTCCGCTAGAATTTAGAAGTTTGTACTACTTTCTATTGCGTTGTTTTCCTGCATTGCGGTTGTTTTTTGGTTTGTGTTGAATTTGTGTCGTTGCAGTTGGTGTAACGTCTTTTTTCACGCGGTGACTAGTCGCTTTTGGAGGATTGTTTTTGTATTCCTCAGCGACCCGTTTGCGAAGATTTGGACGAATCAAGTAGTTGATCACAAATTGTTGAATAATTTGGATTACCCCACCGACTACCCAGTAAAGAGTCACTCCGGCTGAAGAGATCAATGAGAAGACACCGATCATAATCGGGCTCATCAGTGATGCTTTACGCATGCTTTCCTTTTGGGTTTCATCTTCAATTCCATGAAGAGAGAGCATACTTTGGATATAGTAGAGAACCGCTACGATAGCCGTCAAGAGCAAGCTTGGTTTTCCAAGAGCAATACCAAGGAAACTACTTTCTGCTACCCCTTTGGTGTGTTGAGCTGCAAAGAAGAGGGCAGAGAAGAATGGCATTTGGATCAAGAGTGGTAAACACCCAACTCCACCAAACATGCTAACTCCATTTTCACGTTGAGCAGCCATTAATTCTTGTTGTGCCAATAGCTTTTCTTCTTGTGTACTAGCGTTTTTCATGCGCTCTTGGATTGGGCCAAGGATGGGTTTTAAGTAGTTCATCTTTTCAGATTGGTAGGTTGCCTTCCATGATTGGTACAAACCAAGTGGCAAGATGATTAAACGCACGATCAAGGTGACGATAATAATCCCGATCCCAAAGCCCAAGCCAAGGTTATTAGCAAAGAATTTGATGGCTTCGCCCATTGGACGGCCAAGAAGATTCCAAATCAATCCAGTTGGATTTCCAGTTTTCCGATCGACACTCACGCATCCTGATAAGAAGACGAGCGAAGCTAGTCCCATCGATGCCAATAATGCAAGTTTATTTTTTTTCACAAATCGTTCCTTCTTTTTTTAAATGTTACCTTTCTATTCTACTGTTTTTTTTGAAAATACACAATAGTTCTCTAGCCTTAATTTGCAATTTTGAAGTCCTTATAGTTTTCAAAGTTTGCTAGCGTAACATCCAAATAAGTCACATGCGCAAATGGTGTAGGACCTTTGCGTATTTCTTGGATGAATTTGGCCATTTGACTGCTAGACTCTGCCTGAGCTAGAATACCAACCGTCCCATCGTCATTATTCCAGACACGGCCAGTGATCCCACCAATCTCTAAGGCAAGACTGTAGACTCCCCAGCGAAAACCAACTCCTTGAACCCGTCCTTGGGCAATCATTTTTACCTTTTGCATGTGCATCCTCCTTGACTCGAAGAAATCTATCTGAGGCATGATTTCTTCTTTTTCTTTGTGCTATAATAGGTCTATGAATATTATAACGTCTAAATCCAATAATGTAATCAAAAATGCTAAAAAATTACATCAAAAAAAATACCGGACAGATTCCTATCTCATTGAAGGTTGGCATCTCTTTGAAGAGGCAGTAGAAAATCAGGCAATCATTCGTCAGGTCTTTGTTTTAGAAGCCTATTTAGACCGGGTAGAGAATATCCAAAACGTCACTGTCGTGACTTCGGAGATCTTGAATCTCTTGGCTGATTCGAAGACCCCTCAAGGAATTGTCGCAGAGATTCTTCTAGAGCAGCCAGAACTTCCAGATCCGTTACAAGGTCGTTACCTCTATTTGGAGGATGTCCAAGATCCAGGTAATGTGGGAACCATGATTCGAACAGCAGATGCAGCCGGCTTTGATGGTGTCATGCTTTCGAAAGCATCTGCAGATCTATACAGTCTCAAGACTCTTCGATCCATGCAGGGCAGTCATTTCCATCTTCCTATCTGGAAACTGGACCGAGAAGAACTTATGGAGCGAGCTGAGCAATCTCATCTAGCAGTTCTCGCAACGACGCTTTCAGAAGCTTCCATTGACTACCGTCAGCTTCCTCAGAACGATCAATTTATCCTGGTTATGGGGAATGAAGGAAATGGCATTAGCCAGGAAATGGCGGCACAAGCAGACCAGCTGGTTCATATTCCTATGCCAGGTCGGGCTGAGAGTTTGAATGTTGCAGTAGCAGCTGGAATTTTGATGTTTTATTTAAGGAATTTTTGAGAAAAAGCAGTATACTTAAGTTGAAAAAAGAAATTGGTGGAAATCTTATTGGGAGAGCCTATCAAGAAAAGGTGGTGATCTGATGCAATATCATCGTGACAAAGAATACATGACCTATGTGGGACAGTTGATCCAGCACCCTAAGGTTCAAAAATTAGCCGACATTCCTCATCATATTCATTCCAATCGTTTGGAGCATTCCATTCATGTTAGCTATACTAGTTATAAACTGGCTAAAAAATTTGGCTGGGATGCTAAAAGTACGGCTCGGGGTGGCCTCTTGCATGACCTCTTTTACTATGATTGGCGCGAGACCAAGTTTACCAAGAGTCACGCCTGGATCCATCCACGCATTGCCGTGAGAAATGCGCGAAAGATTACAGATCTTAATGCTAAGGAAGAAGATATCATCATTAAACACATGTGGGGAGCTACCCTTGCTCCGCCTCGCTACAAAGAATCCTTCGTGGTGACCATGGTGGATAAATACTGGGCTGTTAAGGAAGCTTCAGAACCTTGGCGTAAAAAGATGGCCAAAAGGAGATTTTTTCATCGAAAAATGTTAAAATCATAGTAAACAAATTTGAAAGGAACTTGTTTATATGTATAATGATTCAGTAATCCAAGAACAAAGTGGATTGAATGCTTTTTATAATAAAATCTATTCATTAGTTGGGATCGGTGTAGGGATTTCAGCCCTTGTGTCTGGCCTGATGATGACAGTCTTTCAAGATTTCTTCGTTCAAATCTTGACAACAGCACCAATGGTTTACTATGCAGCAGTCGTTGTAGAATTGATCTTGGTCTTTGTTGCCAGTGGGAAGGCTGTTAAAAATAGCCCGTCTGCTCTTCCGATCTTCTTGATCTACTCAGCTTTGAATGGCTTTACCTTGAGCTTTATCATTGCTCGCTACATGCAAGCGACAGTTTATAAGGCTTTCTTGGTCAGTGCCTTGATGTTTATTGTCATGGGTGCTATCGGACGCGTCGTGAAAAAAGACCTTTCTGGAATGGGACGTGCCTTGATGGGAGTCTTGATCGGTGTGATCATCGCTTCTGTTGTGAACATGTTCTTGAGAAGTTCTGGCATGGATTATATCTTGAGTATTATCTCTGTCTTCCTCTTTGCAGGATTGACAGCTTGGGATAACCAAAAAATCCGCTATGTCTATGATCAAACCAATGGTCAACCTGCGACAGGCTGGGCAGTGGCCATGGCTTTGGAACTGTATCTTGACTTTATCAACCTCTTTATCAGCCTTCTTCGTATCTTCGGAAGAAACGACTAATCAAAGAGAGATTGAGCTGGGGCAATAGCCTCGGCTTTTTTTGTCTTCCGACTTGTGCTATACTTATAGTGACTACAGAATAGAAATGAGTACTTATGAAAATACCTTTTGTAACCCGTGAACAATTAGAAAGCCTGACCCAAGAATTTCCAACCCCTTTTCATCTCTATGATGAAGCAGGAATTCGTGAAACGGCTCGTGCCCTCCATCGAGCTTTTGCTTGGAATGAAGGATTTAAAGAATACTTTGCCATCAAGGCGACTCCGAACCCATCGATCCTAAAAATTTTGCAAGAAGAGGGCTGTGGAGTTGATACTGCCAGCTACGTCGAATTGTTAATGGCAGATAAACTTGGCTTTAGTGGAAAAGAGATCATGTTTTCTTCTAACAACACGCCAGCTGATGAATTTGTCTATGCTAGAGAATTAGAGGCAACTATCAATCTGGACGCCTATGAAGACATTGCTTTCTTGAAGTCTGTGACCAGCATTCCCAAGGTTATTTCTTGCCGCTATAATCCTGGTGGAGTTTTTGAACTGGGAACCGATATTATGGACAATCCTGAAGAAGCTAAGTTTGGAATGACCAAGGAGCAATTGATCCAAGCCTTTATCGAGTTGAAAGAACTGGGTGTGGAAGAGTTTGGCATTCACGCTTTATTAGCTTCTAATACTGTATCCAACGACTACTATCCGGAGCTAGCGCGTCAACTTTTTGAATTGGCAGTAGAAGTCGTCGAGAAAACAGGTGTCCACTTGGGCTTCATCAACCTCTCTGGTGGAGTTGGGGTCAATTACAAACCAGAGCAAGAACCAAATGATATTGCCATTATTGGGGAAGGCGTACACCGCGTCTTTGATGCGATTCTCAAACCGGCAGGACTTGGTCATGTGAAAATCTATACCGAGCTTGGCCGCTTTATGCTAGCTTCACACGGTCTTTTGGTAACCAGAGTCACTCATAAAAAGAAAACCTACCGGACCTATGTGGGCGTCGATGCTTCAGCTGTGAATCTTCTTAGACCGGCTATGTACGGTGCTTATCACCACATTACCAATATGGATCGTCCAGAGGAACCGACTGAAGTGGTTGATGTCGTGGGAAGTCTCTGTGAAAATAACGATAAATTTGCCAAACAACGTGAATTACCCGTGACGGAGATTGGAGATTTGCTCGTGATTCATGACACTGGAGCCCATGGATTTTCAATGGGCTATCAGTACAATGCCAAGTTGCGTTCGGCAGAAGTTTTGCTTCAAGAAGATGGGCAAGCCCGTTTGATTCGTCGAGCAGAAAAACCAGAAGATTATCTTGCGACACTCTACGGCTTTGACATTGAAAAATAAGCGATTGTCTGATATAATGATAGTTATGTAAAAATAATGGATCGGAGAAAATTTTATGAATCTCTTTTTAGGAATTTTGTTGATTATTTTAGCTTTCTTTGGTGGGATGATTGCAGGAATGTTCTTGCTTCGTCGTCAATTTGAAAAAGAATTTGCATCAAACCCACGTTTGAATGTTGAAGCAGTTCGTACGCTTTTAGGAGCGAGCGGCCAACGCCCAAGCGAAGCAAAAGTTCAACAAGTCTATCGCCAAATTGTGAGCCAACAAAAATCAGCAATGGCGAAAAACAAGAAAAAATAAGAGTGGGGCAATCTCACAATAATAAATGAGAGGGGCTTGGAGGAATTTCTTAGTCCCTCCTTTTGGAAGGAAGAGATATGGATAACCGACCGATTGGTTTTTTAGATTCTGGAGTAGGGGGCCTGACTGTTGTCCGCGAATTGCTCCGTCAGCTTCCTCACGAAGATGTCGTCTATATTGGAGATTCAGCGCGTGCACCTTATGGTCCTAGACCAGCAGACCAAATTCGCGAGTATACTTGGCAGATGGTGAACTTCCTTCTGACCAAAAATGTCAAGATGATTGTCTTAGCCTGTAATACAGCGACGGCAGTTGTTTGGGAAGAAGTCAAGGAGAAACTTGATATTCCCGTTTTAGGAGTGATTTTGCCCGGAGCTTCGGCAGCCATTAAATCGACGACCCATCAAAAAATTGGGGTCATTGGGACACCGATGACGGTTTCTTCTGGAATTTATAAAGAGAAGATTCAAAGTCTGGCACCAGACATGGAAGTCAGCAGTTTAGCTTGTCCCAAGTTTGTTCCTTTAGTAGAATCAAACGAGTTGGCATCCAGTGTGACCAAAAAGGTGGTTTACGAAACCCTAAAACCACTAGTTGGAAAGGTTGATACCTTAGTCTTGGGATGCACCCATTATCCCCTTTTAAAACCGATCATTCAAAATGTGATGGGACCGGATGTCAAATTGATTGATAGTGGGGCAGAGTGTGTTCGGGATATTTCCGTCTTATTAAACTATTTTGAGCTCAATAAGAGCCGCGAACTCTTAGAGAAGACCCACCGCTTTTATACCACTGCAAATGCTAATAGCTTTGCAGCGATTGCCGAAAAATGGCTAGAACGTTCAGTGAATGTGGAGCATGTAAATTTATGAGTGACAAACTATTTGAATACAAAGATTCCCAAGATTGGTATATTGCCCAATGGGGAGAAGATGCAGACTACAACCAATTTAGTCAAGTTCCTGCGGAAGCTTCCACTCTTTTAGACCAGCTGGAACTTCTCTTTGCCAAGGATCCTGAAGGATTTCCTCTCAATCTATCGGTGATGCGCTATGGATCAGCCTTTCGTTTCCTAACCTTTTTGACTGAAATCATGAATGAAGTCAAGGGAAGATCTTTTGAAATTATTCAGCGTCAAGGAGCCTTGCTCTTGGTTGAAAAAGGGAAATTGCTCTATTTGCATTTGCCAAGTGATGGGCTGGATTTGGAAGCCTTTTTGGGTCAAGACAAGGTCAAAGATACGATTCTTATTGCGACTCGAAATGAGGGAAAAACCAAAGAGTTCCGTAACATGTTTGAAAAGCTGGGCTTTGAAGTGGAAAACCTCAATCAGTATCCAGAGCTTCCAGAAGTCGAAGAAACAGGGATGACCTTTGAGGAGAATGCCCGCCTAAAAGCTGAAACCATCGCAGAGCTAACTGGGAAAACAGTCTTAGCGGATGATTCAGGTTTGAAGGTAGATATCTTGGGAGGCTTACCAGGAGTTTGGTCCGCTCGCTTTGCGGGAGTTGGTTCGACAGATGCGGAAAATAATGCGAAATTGTTGCACGAATTGGCCATGGTCTTTGACTTGAAAGACCGTTCAGCCCAGTTCCATACGACCTTGGTGGTTGCAAGACCAGGCAAGGAAAGTCTAGTGGTGGAAGCAGATTGGCCAGGATATATTAATTTTGAGCCCAAAGGGGAACACGGCTTTGGCTATGATCCTCTCTTCTTAGTTGGGGAAACGGGCCGTGCTGCTGCGGAATTAACACTTGAAGAAAAAAATACACAATCGCATCGTGCTTTAGCTGTTAAAAAGTTATTGGAGGTATTTCCATCATGGCAAAGCAAACAATCATCGTTATGAGTGACTCGCATGGAGACCGCTCCATTGTTGAAGCTATTAAAGAAAAATACCTAGGCCAGGTCGATGGGATCTTTCACAATGGGGATTCTGAACTAAAAAGTGATGATCCTGTCTGGGAAGGGATTCACGTTGTCCAAGGAAACATGGATTTTTATGATGGCTATCCGGAACGCTTGGTGACCCAACTAGGGCCAACACGGATCATCCAGACCCACGGGCATCTCTTCCAGATCAATTTTAGTTTTCAAAAATTGGATTTGTGGGCCCAAGAGGAAGAAGCAGATATCTGTCTTTACGGCCACCTTCATATCCCAGATGCTTGGAAGGAAGGAAGAACCCTCTTTGTGAATCCTGGATCGATCAGTCAGCCACGCGGTCTGATTCGAGAGTGTCTCTATGCTAAAATTGAGATAGATGATTCTAATTACAAGGTAGAGTATTATACGCGAGATCATGAGTTGTATCCTGAATTGACAAAGGAGTTTAGCAGATGATAGCAAAGGAATTTGAACGTTTCTTGCTGGCGCAGGAAGAGACGTTCTTAACTCCAGCCAAAAATTTAGCGGTCTTGATTGATAACCACAATGTAGACCATGCTGTCTTGTTGTTGAGCCAGATTAGCTATAGTCGTATTCCGGTAGTGACGGATGAACGCAAGTTTGTGGGGACGATCTCCCTAACGGATATTCTATCTTATCAATTGAAACACGAGATTCCTGAGGAGACTTTTGCCTCGATGGATATCGTAGACGTTGCAAAAAAAGAGGTCGGGGTCATCGGCTTAGACTTCAATTTGACAGAAGTCCTGCACAAGTTGGTGGATGACTCCTTCCTTTCGGTGGTGGATGAAGAAGGCTATTTCCAAGGGATTATTACACGGAAATCGATTCTTAAAGCCATCAATTCGCTCATGCATGATTTTTCAAATGAATACGAGATGATTCCAAAATGAAAGAATTTATTGCAAGTTTTATTGATCAAAAAGAATTAAGTGAAAATTCTCAGTCTGCCTATTTCTATGATTTGGACCAATTTATTGAGTCGATCCATGGAAAAGTGACACCGACAAATTTGAGAATTTACCAAGCTTCGATTAAAGATTTTAAACCGGCGGTTCAAAAACGAAAATTATCTGCCGTCAACCAATTTTTATATTATTTGTATCAAGAACGCTTTATTACTGAATACCATCGTTTGGTCTTGCCTAAAATTCAACCGGCCAAGACCCATGATCGGGAATTGTTGGATCTGACCCATTTTTGGGAAGAATCAACCAACCCTCAGGGACGCTTGATGGCCTTGTTGATTCTGGAGATGGGCTTATTGCCAAGTGAGATTCTCCAAGTCAAAGTCGAAGATATTCAGCTGGACTTTCACGTCATTCGAGTGGGCAAAGATGGCCAAAAACGGGTTTTAAAAGTTCCAGAGCCGTTACTGGATGAGTTGCAACTCTTCCTAGATGGTGTTTATCTCTTTGATAATAAAGGAAAATGCTACTCCCGTCAGTGGGGATTCCGACAATTAGAAGCCTTCTTGATCGAAAAAGGGAATCAAGACCTTTCGGCGCAATCGATTCGTGAGCAATATATTTTGAAACAACGTGAACTCGGTGTGGATCTCTTTAGTATTGCGCGTGAATTGGGCCTAAAAACCATGGTGACATTAGAAAAATATAAATAATGGATATTAAAATTAAAGATTTTGAAGGGCCTTTGGACCTCTTGCTCCACTTGGTCTCTAAATACCAGATGGATATTTATGAGGTCCCCTTGATTGAGGTGATCGAACAGTATCTGGCTTATCTGGCGACTCTCCAGGCGATGAAACTAGAGGTAGCAGGGGAATACATGCTGATGGCTAGTCAACTAACCTTGATCAAGAGTCGAAGACTTCTTCCTAAGGTTGCAGAGGAGATGGATGAAGCAGAGGATCTCGAGCAGGACCTCCTTTCTCAATTGGAAGAGTACCGTACTTACAAGCAATTAGGAGAGTTGATGGCCTCACAGCACGAGGAGCGCGCCCTCTATTATTCAAAACCCAAGATGGAATTGGTCTACGACGATACGGAATTGCTTCACGATCGTACAACGGTGGATCTTTTCTTGGCTTTCTCAAAACTATTGACCAAGAAAAAAGAAGAATTCCGTCAGAACCATACGACCATTGTAAAGGATGAATACAAGATTGAGGATCTGATGGACCAGCTGCGTCACCGATTCCACGATCGCTCACAAGTTCTCTTGCAGGACTTGTTTCTAGAAGCAACGGATCTCCAAGAGGTCATTACTCTATTTCTTGCAACCCTTGAATTGATCAAGATTCAAGAAGTAACGGTGATCCAGGATAGGGCTTTTGGAGAAATTTACTTAAATAGGATTGAACATGAGCAAATTAGCTGAAATTGAAGCACTCTTATTTGTAGCAGGTGAAGAAGGAATTACTGCCAGACAAATCGCAGACCTTCTCTCTTTACCTCCGACAGGTGTGGTGCAAAGTTTAGAAAAATTAAGCAAAAAATACCAGGAGGACACAGATACCAGTCTGTGTTTGATGGAGACAGCTTCCCGTTATAAATTGGTGACAAAGGCAGACTACGCTTCAGTTTTACGAGACTATTCTAGAACGCCCATGAATCAAAGTTTGTCTCGGGCTGCCCTCGAAACCTTATCAATCATTGCTTATAAGCAACCAATCACCCGTGTGGAGGTCGATGATATTCGGGGTGTCAATTCCAGCGGTGCCATTACCAAACTACTGTCATTTGATCTGATCCGAGAGGATGGGAAAAAAGAAGTCCTCGGGCGTCCCAATTTGTATGTCACGACGGAGTATTTTTTGGATTATATGGGAATCAATCATTTGGAGGAATTACCAAAGGTTGAGGAAGTGGACATTGATCCAGAGGAAGGTCAATTATTTTCAGAGAGAACAGAGGAACTAGATGAGAATTAACAAATATATTGCCCATGCAGGCGTGGCTAGTCGTCGCAAGGCCGAAGAACTGATCAAGCAAGGCTTGGTTACAGTAAATGGCCAAGTTGTGCGTGAATTAGCGACTATTATTAAGACCGGTGATCAGGTTGAAGTAGAAGGCACTCCAATCTACAACGAAGAAAAGGTCTACTATCTTTTAAATAAGCCACGTGGCGTCATCTCTAGTGTATCTGATGATAAAGGGCGGACAACAGTCGTTGACCTTTTATCTCAAGTGCCAGAGCGTATCTACCCAGTGGGACGTTTGGACTGGGATACATCTGGTGTCTTGATTTTGACCAATGATGGTGATTTTACAGATGAGATGATTCACCCACGTAATGAGATTGATAAGGTCTATGTGGCGCGTGTCAAAGGGATTGCCAATAAGGAAAATTTGCGTCCCTTGACACGAGGGGTGACCATTGATGGCAAGAAAACCAAGCCAGCGACTTACGAGATCTTAAAAGTGGATGTTGAAAAGAACCGTTCAGTGGTTCAGTTGACCATTCATGAAGGGCGCAACCACCAGGTCAAAAAGATGTTTGAAGCTGTAGGACTTTTAGTGGACAAACTCTCCCGAACCCAGTTTGGAAACCTAGATGTCTCAGGACTTCGTCCGGGTGAATACCGTCGCTTGAACAAAAAAGAAATTAGCCAGTTGCACAATCTAGCAGTGACTAAATCTAAAAAATCATGAAAAAAATCCTGATTGCTATGGTCAGAGGCTATCAAAAATGGATCTCTCCCATATTTCCGCCTTCTTGTCGCTTTCAACCGACCTGTTCCAATTATATGATCCAAGCGATTGAACGCTTTGGTGTGAAAGGTGTCTTGATGGGGGTTGCGAGAATCTTGCGATGCCATCCTGGTACCCAAGCGGGACCAGACCCTCTGCCAGACCACTTTAGTCTGAGACGAAATGAAGAATCAAAATAGGACGATCACAAATAAACAGAAATGAGAGTGGGACAGAAATCGGTAATTCGTTAGAATTCGATTTCGTTGTCCCACCTCCGCACAGTTGAGTAGGGCTGTAAAAGCTGATGAAATCAGCGTAGTAGAGCCCACTCAACCACTGCGTCTTGCTCGACAATCCAAAAACAATTAAGAGGCTAGGACTTTTGTCCCAGCCTCATTTTTTTATAACACTCTCGTTTTATCAGCGTTTAGACCATGTTTTAGGCAGGAAGAGCAGAATCATTGGATAGATTTCAAGCCGTCCGGCAATCATGGCTAAGGAAAGTAACAGTTTTGAAATCGGACTAAAGATGGAGAAGGTTTGACCCGTACCAATCATAGGTCCAATATTGTTGAAACAACTAAAGACAGCACTGACAACCGTCATGAAGTTATTGTTGTCTAGACTCACTACAAAGAGTAAGCCGATCGTAATAAAACTGTATATTGTAAAGTACTTGAGGATCTGATGTTGGGTATCCTTATCGAGTACCGTATCGTTGACATGCAAGGTCAAAACGCGATTTGGAGACAAGGTCGAAAGAACCTGATTTTTTGCGATTCGCCACAAGGTCAAGCACCGAATGACTTTTAACCCCCCAGCGGTCGAGCCAGCAGACCCACCGATGACCATCAGCATTAAGAGGATGAACTGAGAAAAGAGAGGCCATTTTTCCGTCGTTCCATAACCAAAACCGGTGGTGGTGATGATATTGGACACTTGGAAGAAGGAAATCTCAAAGCTCTTCGCAACATTAGCATAGAGATGAAGGCAATTGTAGGCAATCAATACGCTAGATAGGATTACAATAGTGATATAGGTCCGCAATTCCTCATCTTTAAAGAAGGCCTTGAATTTTCGGATCATAAGGAAGTAGTAGAGGTTAAAGTTAACCCCGAAGACTAAGACCCCGATACTGACCAAATAGGTGATCAAACTACTATTGTAGTGGGCGATCCCATCGTTAAAGACGGTAAAGCCCCCAGTACCAGCCGTCCCCATGGCGATGACGAAACTATCATACAGGGGCATGCCAGCAAGGAAATAAAGAACCACAAAGAGAAAGAACAAACCCAAGTACAAGAAGTAGAGAATTTGAGCCGTGTTTTTTAATTTGGAAACGACCTTGCCAAATACTGGACCAGGAACCTCTGCCTTCATGACTTCCAGGTGGCTATTCTTGTTATTGTCCATAATCGCAAGGGCAAAGACCAATACTCCCATCCCCCCTATCAAGTGGGTAAAACTACGCCAAAAGAGGAGAGAGTGGCTGAGGACACCCACATCGTCTAAAATCGTTGCCCCTGTTGTTGTAAAGCCGGAGCTGACTTCAAAGAAGGCATCGATAATGTTTGGAATTTGGCCCGAAAAGACAAAGGGAAGGGCACCAAAGAAGGACCATAGGATCCAACAAAGTGCTACAATCAGGACTCCTTCCTTAGCATAGATGTGAAAATCCTTAGGTTTGTGAAAACTACCAAGGAGGCCAAACGCAAGTAGGATGGCCATGGTGGCTCCAATAGAGACAAAGATCTTGGCAGGTTCCCGATAGATTGCAGCGACCACTAGGGGAACGATTAGGAGACCTGCCTCGATTAAGAGGAGTTTGGATAAGAGGTAACGAATCATGCTTCTATTCATCAGGCTTACCTCTCAAGTAGATCGTAGATTTTAGTGACATTTTGAATCAAGGTGGTCACGATAATCCGATCCCCTACCATCAAACGGTCATCCCCATTAGGGAAAATAGCCTTGCCATCTCGAATAATGGCAGCGATCAAAACGCCCTTCTTCAATTTCAATTCAGAGAGGGGATATTGGGTTAGTTTGTTGTCTTCCTTAATTTGAAACTGCAAGGTTTCAATCCGGCCGTTTGCGACATGGTGCAAGGCTTCTAGGTTTGAGAACTGTGCATTGTAGCGCCCGCGAATAAAGTGCATAATGGTGTCTACAGCGATGCGTTTTGGAGTGACAATACTGGTCATATCCTGATCGCCAATAATCTCCAACAGACTGGTTCGGTTGACTTTGGTAATGTTCTTTTTGACTCCGACAGAATCCAAGAACATGGAGGTGATGATGTTTTCTTCATCGACCCCTGTCAAAGTAGCCACAGCATCAAAATTATTGGCACTCTCTTCTAAAAGAATATCCTTAGCGGTTCCGTCTCCATGGACGACATAGAGGTCAGGGAATTCTTGGCTAAAGAATTCAGCTCGTTCGCGATTGACCTCGATGACCTTGAGATCGATTTTGCGACGCACATCCTGGAGAATATTGAGAAGATAGTAGGCAATTTTTCCGGCACCAATCATCATCATGCTCTTAATGACTTGAGGTCGGACATTGTTGTGGAAGAGAACGATCTCGATCCGATTTCCTGTCACGAAAATCTTGTCTTGAGGTTGCAAAACAAAGTCTCCATTTGGAATCGTGAGTTCATTGCCACGCTCGATCGCACAAACAATGACATTTCCGTATTTCTTTCGGAATTGGGATAGGCTCATATTGCAGAGATTGCTATCTGGCTTGATCTTAAATTCCATCAAGGCAACACGGCCGTTTGCAAAATGCTCCACAGAAAGGGCATTTGGGAAGTCAATGATATTAGCAATATAACGAGCTGTCAGCAATTCAGGATTGACAACCAGGGAGAAGCCCAAGATATTTTTTTCCTTGAAGTAGGAATTGGAATATTCCGGATTCCGCACCCGAACGATGGTTTCTTTGGCTCCCATTTTTTTAGCTAAAACAGCAGAAACCATGTTCACTTCGTCGTACTCGGTCATGGAAATGAAGATATCGCAGTCTTCAACATCTGCTTGCTCCAAGATCTTGAAGTTTGCGCCATTTCCTAAAATCCCAATGATATCAAACCGTTTGGTAATATGGTTGAGAACGGATTCGTCTTTTTCGATCAAAATAACATCGTGGTTTTCAGCAACGAGAGAACGACAAAGAGCCGTTCCGACCTTTCCTCCACCAACAACAATAATTTTCATAGAATACCTCCAGAGTATGCTTCTATCATACTCTATTTTCAAGAAAAATTCATCTTTTTTAAGGACTTTCTGGAGGAATTTTACCAAGCTAAGGACAAGTGGGAAAAATTGTCAAAATAGAAGAATGAGGAGGGATCGAAAACTTTGATAAAGTTTCTTAAAAAAATCTAAAAAAACTATTGACAGGAGCTTCAAAAGTGATATACTTAAAAAGTACCTTCGTTGATTTACCTCAAACCTGTTGTGAGTTAAGTTAATGAAGCTGTAACCACGCTGTTTGCTGAGCTTGACTCCGGGCAGTGTGGCTATTTTTTTATCAGAAAGAGATCGAGTATGAATATTGAAGAACTGGACTACCAAGAGTCAGCAGCTCAAAACCACATCGTCTTGTTCCAACCTCAGATTCCACAAAATACGGGCAATATTGCACGGACCTGTGCGGCAACCAATTCTCCCTTACATATTATTCGTCCCATGGCTTTTCCGATCGATGATCGCAAGATGAAGCGAGCAGGACTCGATTACTGGGACAAGCTGGATGTCCGTTTTTATGATAGCCTGGAAGAGTTTATGGAAGCGGCGCGCGACGGTCAGGTGCATCTAGTGTCCAAGTTTGCCAATCAGACATATTCGGATGTTTCTTATCAGGATGGGAAGTCCCATTATTTCTTGTTTGGACGCGAGGATAAAGGATTGCCGGAAGATTTTATGCGCCAGTACGAAGAGAAGGCCATTCGCATTCCGATGAATGATGAGCATGTCCGTAGTTTAAATGTCTCCAATACCGTCTGCATGATTGTCTATGAGGCGCTTCGCCAGCAGGGCTTTAAGGGGCTGGAGTTAACACATCGGTATGAACAAGATAAGCTCAAATAGCCGATAAAAACCAAACATCCGAACGACGTCATCCATGACGTTACAAAAACTTGCCTAGGCAAGTTTTTTTTGTTATCATAAAAAGGTCTTCAGGGCAGGGTGAGATTCCCGACCGGCGGTGACTTTTACTAGGAAATGTTCTTTTCCTTTTATACTTTGTTGCCAAGCTTTGCTTAACGAGAAGTTATGCCTACAGCTTGTCGTATCGTTTAAAAGAAAAATCTCCATTTCCATACTCTAAAAGAAGTCCGCGAGCGCAAGCTGATGTGGTGTGACTCCACAACCGACAGTATAGTCTGGATGGGAGAAGACGAGAGACGAATAGACTGACAGCTATTCTGATCTGTTTAGAGCTGATGCATAGGAATAAGACGTTAGGTGCTATGATTGACTAGCGGTATTTTCAATGGGGACCAGCTAAAGTGACTAGAATGTTCTCTAGTTTAAGCTTTGTTTAAATAGTTTAGAGTAGAATGATGGGGTAGACGTCTTTCCAGCTTCTCTAATTTTTAAAAAATTGGAGGAACCTGTTATGACAAATACACGTAAACTGACCCTAGTGGCTGTTTTATCCGCTTTATCTTTTATTTTGATGTTCTATCAATTTTCTTTCTTGATAGATTTCTTCAAAATTGATTTGAGTATCATCGCCATTTTGTTGGCCTTGGTCCTGTTGGATTTTAAAAGTGCCTTTTGGGTGACCTTGATCCGATCTGTCCTTAAATTAGCCCTTAATAATAAGGGGCTTGAAACTTTGATCGGATTACCAATCAATATCATTGGAGTTCTTGTTTTTGTTCTTGCTTTTGCATGGATTTGGAACAAGGAACGGACCCATGGTCGATTTGTCCTGGCAACGATTGTTGGAACGATCAGCTTGAGTATTACGATGGTATTGATGAACTATGTCTATGCAATCCCTTTGTATGCTCGTTTTATGAACTATGATATTTCGAAAACACTAGGGCTTGTCCACTATTTAGCCGCAATGGTTGCACCGTTTAACCTGATCGAAGGGGTGATTTGGGCCATCGCATTTGGGTTGATCTATACCTTATTGCAACCGATTTTGAAAAAATATGAAAAATAAACAA
>JBKXCY010000014.1:0-17664 GCA_046994005.1 Streptococcus sp. | reverse complement strand
CTGCCTACAAAGAAGAACGCGTTCACGCTAGCAAGGTGCTTCCAAAACCAGCTGCTTTCAAATTTGAAGGAGACAAGGCTGAGTTGATTGAAAAGATCCGTCAAGCCCTTTACTTCTCAAAAATCATTTCTTACGCACAAGGTTTTGCGCAATTGCGTGTCGCTTCTAAAGAAAACAACTGGAACCTGCCATTTGCGGACATCGCATCTATCTGGCGCGATGGCTGTATCATCCGTTCCCGTTTCTTGCAAAAGATCACAGATGCTTACAACCGTGATGCAGATCTTGCTAACCTTCTTTTGGATGAGTACTTCTTGGATGTTACTGCTAAGTACCAACAATCCGTTCGTGATATCGTAGCTCTTGCTGTTCAAGCAGGTGTACCCGTACCAACCTTCTCAGCAGCCATTACTTACTTCGATAGCTACCGTTCAGCGGATCTTCCAGCAAACTTGATTCAAGCACAACGTGACTACTTTGGTGCTCACACATACCAACGTAAAGACAAAGAAGGTACTTTCCACTATTCTTGGTACGACGAAAAATAATCTTGCCCTATGGTCAAACGAGTTCTACTAGTAGAAAATGAGAAGCAAATCGCTCGCTTCATTGATTTGGAACTTCAAAAAGAAGGGTATCAAGTTGATGTTGTCGAGGATGGAAAAGCGGGTCTGGCTTTGATTGCTGCGACTAAATATGATCTGATCTTGTTTAATTACGAGCTATCTGATATGTCTGGTGAAGCGTTCGCCCAAGAGATCGGTCGGATTCGGCCTGCCTCTGTTTTGATTGTGTTGGATAGACGCGAAAAAATTGCTGAGCACAAAGAGAGCATTCAGCAGTTTGCTGTTTCCTATATGGTCAAACCTTTTGTGATCAGTGACTTGGTGGATAAGATCACAGCTATCTTTAGAGGTCGTGATTATATTGACCAACACTGCAGTCAGATGAAAATTCCAACTGCTTACCGCAATCTGCGGATTGATGTAGAGCACCATACGGTTTATCGTGGAAAAGAGCTGATTAGCTTAACACGAAGAGAATACGACCTCCTTGCAACTCTGATGGGAAGTAAAGGAGCGGTGACACGCGAGCAGATATTGGAAAGCGTTTGGAAATATGAGAGTACGGGTGAAACCAATATTGTTGATGTGTATATTCGCTACCTCCGTGGGAAAATAGATCTCCCAGGACAAAAAAGCTATATCAAAACCGTTCGTGGGATTGGCTATGCCATGCAAGATGCATTAGCATAAAAACATTCGAACCCTTAGAGGGTTCGAATGTTTTTATGTCTCAAGGGAAACGTTTGCGTTAGGAAAGAATAGGTTTTAAAAAGGATTCAGCCTAAAAAAGAGTGAAAAAAAGATAAAATTTGGAGAAAAAATGAATGTAAGGCTTTACAAAAATTTAAAATATGGTATACTAGAAACAAATTAAGCGCAAACGTTTTCTCAAAAACAAAGCCTTAAGCAATATAAGGAGGTTGAATGATGAACAAAGGATCATTCAAAAGTTTATTTAGCTTTGAATTCTGGCAAAAGTTTGGTAAGGCCTTGATGGTCGTTATCGCTGTCATGCCAGCGGCTGGGTTGATGATTTCAATCGGGAAATCTATCCCTATGATCAACCCGAATTTGTCTCCACTTGTTATTACAGGTGGGATTCTCGAACAAATCGGTTGGGGGGTTATTGGAAACCTTCACATCCTCTTTGCACTCGCTATCGGTGGTAGCTGGGCCAAAGAACGTGCAGGGGGTGCCTTTGCAGCTGGTCTCTCATTCATCTTGATTAACCGTATTACCGGTGCAGTTTTCGGAGTGACATCTGCAATGTTAGCTGATAAAGCTGCAACGGTTCACACAATCTTCGGTGGATCAATTAAAGTTGCGGACTACTTTATCAGTGTTCTTGAAGCACCAGCTCTGAATATGGGGGTATTTGTAGGGATTATCTCAGGTTTTGTTGGGGCAACAGCCTTCAATAAATACTACAACTACCGTAAACTCCCAGAAGCCCTTTCTTTCTTCAATGGGAAACGCTTTGTACCATTCGTTGTTATCGTCCGTTCAGCTGCTACAGCCTTGGTTTTGGCAGCATTGTGGCCAGTAGTTCAATCAGGAATTAATGGATTTGGTGTTTGGATTGCTAACTCCCAATCCACCGCTCCAGTGTTGGCACCATTCTTGTTCGGTACCTTGGAACGTCTTCTCTTGCCATTTGGTCTTCACCACATGTTGACCATTCCAATCAACTATACTCAATTGGGTGGTAGCTACCAAGTTCTTACAGGTGCTGCCAAAGGAACAACAGTATTTGGACAAGATCCACTTTGGTTGGCTTGGGTAACAGACCTTGTTAACTTGAAGAAAGCAGATCCTAGTCAGTATCAACACTTGCTTCAAGCATACGTACCAGCTCGTTTCAAAGTTGGTCAAATGATCGGATCATTTGGTATCTTGATGGGGGTTGTGGTGGCTATCTACCGCAATGTGGACCCAGATAAAAAAGAAAAATACAAAGGGATGCTTGTTGCAACTGCTCTTGCAACCTTCTTGACAGGTGTTACAGAACCAATTGAATACATGTTCATGTTCATTGCAACACCATTGTACTTGATCTACGCCTTTGTTCAAGGTGCTGCCTTTGCAATGGCTGACTTGGTTCACCTTCGTGTTCACTCATTCGGTTCCATCGAATTCTTGACACGTACTCCAATGGCCATCAACGCTGGTTTGGCACTAGATATCTTTAACTTTGTATGGGTAACAGTCCTCTTTGGATTTATCATGTACTTCATTGCCAACTTCATGATTAAGAAATTCAATTATGCGACTCCAGGACGTAATGGAAACTACGAACAAAATGATGATGCCCCTTCAGGAGATGGTGCAACAGCTGGAGCTGCTACAAGCTCAGCAAGCTCACAAGTCATTAACATCATCAACCTTCTTGGTGGACGTGCCAATATCGTAGATGTTGATGCATGTATGACTCGTCTTCGTGTAACAGTTAAAGATGCTGAAAAAGTCGGTACTGAAGAACAATGGAAAGCAGAAGGAGCTATGGGACTTGTCATGAAAGGACAAGGTGTCCAAGCGATCTACGGACCTAAAGCTGACGTATTGAAATCTGATATCCAAGACGTTCTTGATTCAGGTGAAGTCATTCCTGAAACACTTCCTAGCCAAATGACAGTAGTTCAAAAAGCTGAAGCAACCTTTAAAGGGGTGACGGATGAAGTGCATTCCGTTGCAGATGGTGAAGTGATTAACATCGAAGATGTGAAAGATCCTGTATTCTCCCAAAAAATGATGGGTGACGGATTTGCGGTTGAGCCTGAAAATGGCCACATCGTTTCACCAGTTACTGGTAAAGTTACTAGCGTCTTCCCAACCAAACATGCCCTTGGTTTGGTAACAGATAATGGTTTGGAAGTATTGGTTCACATCGGTCTAGATACAGTTAGTCTTGAAGGAAAACCATTTGAGGTTAAAGTGACGGAAGGCCAAACAGTGGCTGCTGGAGACCTCTTGGTAGAAGCAGACCTTGATGCGATACGTGAAGCAGGTCGTGAAACATCAACTATTGTTGTCTTCACAAATGCAGATGCGATCAAATCAGTTAAGGTCGAACATACTGGTAAATTGGCTGCAAATGCTCCAGTTGCAACAGTAGAATTATAAGAGATGTCGGCAAAGAAAATGAGGTTGGGGCAGTGCACCCGGCCTCTTGCCGTTTCTTGATTTGGAGAGAAGGAGAAATCAGGGGATGAAATTTTTAACATTAAATTCCCATAGTTGGATGGAAGAGAATGCCCAGCAAAAATTTGAGACCCTCAAGGAGCAAATTTTAGAAGCACAATATGATGTGATCTGTTTCCAAGAGGTCAATCAAGAAATGGCCTCAGAAGCAGTCAAAACGGATGAGTATTATCAAGCTTTGCCATCAGCTGTAGCCATTCACAAGGATCACTTTGTTCGCGTATTGGTTGAGGAGTTGGCTGCTCAAGGTCTTCACTATTACTGGACGTGGGCTTACAACCATATTGGCTATGATCACCTCAATGAGGGGGTAGCCGTTCTTTCGCGTCAACCTTTGAAGGCGGATGAGATATTGGTCTCCAATATGGATGATCCAACGGACTACCATACGCGTCGGGTGGCCGTTGCCCATACCAGTGTCGATGGAAAAGAGATTGTTGTTGCCAGTGTCCATCTTTCTTGGTGGGACAAAGGCTTCCAATTTGAGTGGCCACGTATTGAGAAGTACTTCAGTCAAGTAGGTAAACCCTTTATTCTAGCGGGTGATTTCAATAATCCTGCTGGTCAAGAAGGCTATGAAACGATTCTATCTAGTTCACTTGAACTTCAAGATAGCTTTATTGAAGCTAAAGAAACAAAGGGTACCTATACTGTAGGTCCTGGAATTGATGGCTGGACGGACAATCAAATTCCATTGCGGATTGATTACGTCTTTGCAAGTCCAGAATGGGACATCCAGCGTCTTCATGTCATCTTTGATGGGGAAAATAAACCCCATGTCAGTGACCACTATGGCTTAGAAGCTGAATTATCACTTTAATATAAACGAAGAGTCGAAAGGAAAACGATTTTATTTAAATCGTCCTTCGACTCTTTTTTATGTATCAAAGAGGAGCAGGCATAGGGGGATTCTCCTGTTCTTCTGCTTTCTTTACGATTCAATTTATGGTAAAATGAAGTGTTAAAACAGTTTAAGGAGGTAGCAAATGCGTTGTCCAAAATGTGGTGGAAGTAAGTCTAGTGTGGTGGATAGTCGACAAGCTGAAGATGGGAACACTATCCGTCGTCGCAGGGAATGCGAAGAATGCCATTATCGCTTTACTACCTACGAACGAGTGGAAGAGCGGACTCTAGTGGTCGTCAAAAAGGATGGGACACGCGAGCAATTTTCTCGTGATAAAATCTTTAATGGTATTATCCGCTCAGCTCAAAAGCGCCCTGTTTCTAGTGACGAAATCGAAGAAATTGTAAACCGGATCGAACAAAAGGTTCGCAGTCAAAGTGATAATGAAATCAACAGTGAATATATTGGTTCGTTGGTCATGGATGAGTTAGCAGATCTAGATGAGATCACCTATGTCCGTTTTGCAAGTGTTTACCGGAGTTTCAAGGATGTCGGTGAATTAGAGACCCTCTTGAAACAAATCACGAAGGGAACCAAGAAGAAAAAGGAAAAATAGATGAAGCCCAATACGCCTTTCTCATTTTTAAAAAATAATCTTCTTCCGCCGGCAGGGGCTGCATTGGAGCAGTATTACCTGCCTATTTTGGAGACAGAAACGGTAACGGTTTATCGTTATCTGCTCGCCTCTTATGATCAGGGTGAAAAACAATATTTGCTTGCTCAAATCCTCAATCACTTGAATATAGGATTTCCACAGTTGCTGCTCGCCTTTGATCGTTTAATTGCTATGGGGTTGCTTGATCTCTATGAGGAAGAAGTTGGGATCACCATCCAGTTACATGCTCCTCTTGCGTCAGAAGAATTTTTTTCGAATGCTGTTTTTAAACGCTTGCTTGAAAAAAAGATTGGGGAAAAGGCTGTGGAGGATCTGCTCCCAGCACGCTCTTTAGGAACTAGACGGCAAGTTTCCTTCTCGCAAGTCTTTGGACTAGATGCTGGGGAGACGACCGTTCTTCCAAGTAAGAAACAGCAGTTTGATATGGAGATGTTTAAGCGAATGATGGGGCGTGATGGACTTCGTTTTGCGGATGAAGGAGAAGCGACTCTTGCCCTCTTTGCCATTGCAGAAGAACAACAATGGACCTGGTATGAAACTTATCTCCTGGCGAAAGAAACAGCTGTAGACCGTACCGTCTCTCCAAAGAGAATGAAGCAAAAGTTGGCTCAGGCTAGCCAGGAGCAACCCCGCATGTCCTATAGCCGTCAGGAAGAAACTATTCTGAGGGAAGCGAAGGCAAAATCCAGCTTACAATTTCTAGCGGAGATTAAGAAGGCGCGCAATGCGACCATTACGCAGAGCGAACGCAAGACTCTATCTAAGTTAGCTGATCTAGGTTTACTAGATGAGGTGATCAATATTATCTTATTGTTGACATTTAATAAGACTCAGTCTGCTAATCTCAATGAAAAGTATGCTTTGAAGGTAGGAAATGATTTTTCTTATCAAGGGGTCAACAGTGCAGAACTAGCGATTTTAAAAGTTCGAGAACGCCAGGAACAAGCTAAGGCTCAAGGAAGCAAGGGGACGAGTCCTACATCAGCCAAGAGCAAACACAGTAATGTTCCCAAGTGGAGTCAACCAAACTATCAAAATCAAACCAGTCAAGCAGAAAAGGTGGATCTTGCTAAAGAGAAACAACGCCTGTTAGAAAAACTGAATCAAGGAGGTGAGTAGATGGAAAGTGTAGGTCAAACCATGTCTCACATGAACCGTGCGCGTCAATTTAACTATGAGGATTTGGTCGCACAGATCTTGGCAGACCAAGAAGTGGCTGCCTTTATCAAGGACCAGTCTTTGTCTGAACAAGAAATTCGACGGAGTATTTCAAAATTTAATCAATACATTAGTGAACGCAACCGTTTCTTATTGGGAGATCCGGATTATATTGCCAAAGGTTATAAGCCCATCCTCACCATGAATGAAGGCTATGCGGATGTCGCTTATGAGGAAACGCCAGAGTTAATCGAAGCCCAAAAACGAGCTGCGATCAACCAACGTCTCAACTTGATCAATCTCCCTTCAACCTTGAAAGAAGCCAGTCTAGCCAAGGTGGAACTCGATGATAAGGGGCGATTTGAGGCCTTTGAAGAATTAGCCAATTTTGTGGCCAACTATCCGGAATATCAAAAGGGGATCTACCTCTATGGTGATTTCGGAGTAGGAAAGAGCTACATGATGGCAGCCTTGGCTCATGATTTATCCGAAAAACGCCAGGCCTCTACTACCCTACTTCATTTTCCAAGTTTTGCGATCGATGTTAAAAATGCCATCAGTTCAGGCTTGGTCAAAGAAACCGTCGATCAGGTGAAAAAAGCCGAAATTTTAATTCTCGATGATATCGGTGCGGAACAGATGTCAGCCTGGGTGCGAGATGAAATCTTACAAGTGATTTTGCAGCACCGAATGCAGGAAAATCTCCCAACCTTCTTTACTTCTAACTTTAATTTTGAAGAGTTGGAACGTCATTTTGCAGCTTCGCGCAATGGGGATGAAACCTGGCAGGCCAAACGTGTCATGGAGCGCGTAAAATTTTTAGCCAAGGAAATCCATCTGGAAGGAGTCAATCGCCGATGAATGAAACCATCCGTTTAATGAAATCTCATTTTTCTGTTCGCCGTTTTAAGGAAGAAGCCATCAAAGAAGCTGACCTCCAGGAAATTTTATCAGCTGGGCAGATGGCATCAAGTTGGAAAAACTTTCAGTCTTATTCTGTGATTGTGGTCAAAAGTAAGGAAAAGAAAGAAGCTCTCTACGATTTGCTTCCTCAAGAAGCGATTCGCCAATCGGATGTCTTTCTCCTCTTTGTTGGAGATTTAAATCGCGCTGAAAAAGCTGTCAAACTTCATGAGCAGGATTTCCATCCTGAAGGGGTGGACAACTTATTGATCACCTCAGTGGATGCGGCTCTAGCAGCTCAAAATACGCTATTAGCAGCTGAAAGTCTCGGCTATGGTGGAGTGATTATCGGCATGTTGCGCTACTGTTCAGAAGAAGTCGCAGAACTCTTCCGTCTGCCAGACTATACCTATCCTGTTTTTGGGATTGCTCTCGGAGTACCTAATCAGCAGCATGCAGTGAAACCACGTTTGCCATTGGAGCAGGTTGCTTTTGAAGAAGAATACCAAGAACAAGACCTATCAGTTGTGACTGCCTATGACAAGGTTCAGGCAGATTACGCTGGAGCGCGTGCAACCGATAGCTGGAGCGAGCGCCTTGCAGCTCAATTTGGTCAACCTGAACAAGAAGAGACCAAAAAACTACTAGAAAAACACAAACTATTATGAAATGAAGAGAGGCGTTCTTGAACCGAAGTCTCGCCTTTCATTAGAAAAGAGGAAATCATGGCCCTACCAACTATTGCGATTGTAGGCCGTCCCAATGTTGGAAAATCGACGCTCTTTAACCGGATTGCCGGTGAGCGGATCTCCATCGTTGAGGATGTAGAAGGAGTCACTCGTGACCGCATTTATGCAACAGCTGAGTGGTTGAATCGAAAATTTAGTATCATTGATACGGGGGGAATTGATGACGTAGATGCCCCATTTATGGAGCAAATCAAACATCAGGCAGAAATTGCCATGGACGAAGCAGATGTGATCGTCTTTGTTGTTTCTGGAAAAGAAGGGATCACGGATGCGGATGAATATGTCACTCGTATCTTGTATAAGACCCATAAACCGGTGATTCTTGCAGTCAACAAGGTGGATAACCCAGAGATGCGCAATGATATCTATGACTTTTATGCCTTAGGACTGGGTGAGCCACTACCGGTATCCTCTGTCCACGGGATCGGAACTGGGGATGTGCTGGATGCCATTATTGAAAATCTTCCGAATGAAACAGAAGAAGAAAATCCAGATATCATCAAATTTAGCTTGATTGGTCGCCCAAATGTTGGGAAATCAAGCTTGATCAATGCGATCCTGGGAGAAGACCGCGTTATCGCAAGCCCTGTTGCTGGAACCACACGGGATGCCATCGATACCCATTTTACCGATGCAGATGGCCAAGAATTTACCATGATCGATACAGCTGGTATGCGCAAATCTGGTAAAATCTATGAAAACACTGAGAAATATTCTGTCATGCGTGCCATGCGTGCCATCGACCGTTCAGATGTGGTTTTGATGGTCATTAATGCCGAAGAAGGGATTCGGGAGTATGACAAGCGGATCGCTGGCTTTGCTCACGAAGCTGGTAAAGGTATGATCATTGTTGTCAACAAATGGGATACCATTGAAAAAGACAACCATACCATGAAGCAGTGGGAAGATGACATTCGCGATCAATTCCAATATCTTTCTTATGCGCCGATTGTTTTTGTCTCTGCCTTAACCAAACAACGCTTGCACAAGTTGCCAGAGATGATCAAACAGATCAGTGAGAGTCAAAATACACGGATTCCTTCAGCTGTCTTGAACGATGTGATTATGGATGCCATTGCCATTAATCCAACGCCGACCGACAAAGGAAAACGCCTCAAGATCTTCTATGCGACACAAGTGGCAACCAAGCCGCCAACTTTTGTGGTCTTTGTTAACGAAGAAGAACTGATGCACTTCTCATACCTCCGTTTCTTGGAGAACCAAATTCGCAAGGCCTTTGTTTTTGAAGGAACTCCAATCCATTTGATTGCGCGAAAACGGAAGTAGGGAATATGCGAAAAATAACTGTTTTGATGAAATTTTTGCTTACGAGCCTCGTCATTGTTTTCTTAACAGCTTGTCAGTCAACGCGTCAAGAAAAGTATCAGGGATCATATGGAAATGGGGATGAAACAATCATTCTGACCGTAAAAAATAAGGAGATCCTTAAGAGTGAATCCTGGAAAGAACTACCTGATATTGATGCTTCTGATTCATTAGCATTTAACTCAGCGAAAGATAGTTTACTTGAAAATTATGGTCATATCAAGGGAATGGACTATTCTGTTGAAAAGTCTAAATCAGGTCATTTGCAGATCCATATAGTGACAGATTTTTCAAAATTGGACCTAAAAACTTGGAACAAAGCTTTTAAGTCGAATAATAAATTGAAGGACTTAACTGACTATATTAAAACCAAAAAAACGTTAGAAGAAAACGGGATGGTTAAGGTTCAGTAAAGTTCGAACATGATTGAAACATAAGTAAAAAGGACTCTTTGTCAACTGCAAGAGACAAGAAGGGTCCTTTTTTATATAAACATCTGAAAGATTAACTAAGTAGAAGAAAAAGTCTAATGACTTTAAATGGGTTGAAAAGGAAGTGAAATGATGTCAAGTACAGAATTACTACTGTTTGTTTCTTTGTTATGCTTATGGGCACTGGTGCGTGTCATGAGAAAATTTTTAAAGAATTCGTTGATCTTTTGGGGGATGGCTATCCTTTATGGCGCCTCACTCATTCTAATTATTTGGGAATGGGTGATCATGACATCATCGATGACATTTTATGGAGAGATTGTCCAAGAAAGTTATTACTCTCTATTGGTAAAAGGGTTAGCTGTTTTTGGGATATTTTGGTCTTTCGCCAAATTTTTGTGCTTGGGAACATTGTACATGATGATTGGAAACGCCTTAATAAAAGGGAATTCGCAAGATCAAGGAAATGACTAATGGAAAATCTATAGACGTATAGCATAAAAAAGCAGATAAGTTATGTTATAGTCTAATTAGGTGGTAGGACATCGAGCACCCATTGGTGCGCGGTATCCTACCACTTTTGAAGTTAAAAAAGCACCGTGTGAGGGTCTTAGATCTTACCTGCTGAACTCGTGAATGGATTGCCCCCTTAAGGGGTATTTTTTTGTGAACTTTAAGGACTGCTTAAGTGGGGATTATGGAATAGTAAATAGCCCGAAAACGTCTATTTTAATAAGTTTGATCGAATAAATTTTAACTATACTTTGAAATATGGTATAATAAAGGGATTAATCTAAGGTGGTAAACATGGCAAAATTAATTCCTGGGAAGGTTCGTTCACAAGGGAGCCTTCTCTATGAAGCTGGGAAGGTTTCCCTTCAGGAAGTAAAAGAAAAATACCTGTATTTTCGGGTGGAAGAAGAAAGCTTGCGGTACAGTTTGGATGACGATGCCGTTTTTTGTAGCTGTGCTTTCTTTCAAAAGAAAAAATTCTGTACGCATCTGGCAGCTGTAGAAGCTTTTTTGAAGAATGATGACAGTGGGAAAGCTGCTCTTACAAGCCTTGAAGAAGATGCCACGGCGACTGAAGAAACGCAGGAGAAGGTTTCTTTTGGAAGTTTGTTTTTAGACCAGGTCCTTCCAAAAATCGAAAAGAAAGAAACTCGCTATGTCTTATCGGCAATCGGGCAGGAGGATGAATACTCTGGTCAATTCTTGTGGACTCTTCGCATTCGTCGCTTGCCAGACGAGCGCTCTTATGTGATCAGAGATGTGCTAGCTTTTTTGCAGACCCTTCAGAAAGAAGGCCACTTTGCAATTGGCAAAAGTTACTATGAACCTATTTCTTACTTAGAATTTGATGGACCTAGTCAGGATGTGATCAATTTCCTACAAGGCTTGGTCATAGATAGTGGATCAAAAGAGCAAGATTTCTTTCCCAATGCTGGGCGCCATCTTTATTTTCCACCGACTCTCTTTGAAGAAGCTGTAGAATTACTGATGAATTTGGATTCCTTCCTCTTGCAATATAGCTTGTATGATTTTTCTGAAGTCTATTTTCAGGATGTCCATGGGGAGGAAGATCTCTTTCATTTTCAAGTGGAAGACCATGGTGATTTTTACGAATTGATCATTACGGAGCCACAAGTGAAGGTTGTCGAGTCGGCTGTTTACCTGTTTCGAAATGGTGTTTTCTATCACCTGACGCCCCAACAGCGGACCCTATGGAAAGCGATTCAAGATCTTCCAATGGATCAGGATCGCAAAAAACGCCTGCATTTTGATCCAACGGACCAAACAAAGCTTTCCTATAGTTTAAAAGAGTTCAAAAAACTGGGACAAATTACAGCACCAACCAGCTTTTTAATTCACGATTTCACTCCAGAATTTCATTTTGATCTAGCACAGGACCAGACTGTTTTACTGGATGTTGTCTTTCAATACCAGGATCGTGTGGTGACCACGCGTGAGGAACTCCTCAATCTTCCTTATTCCAGTGATTTCGATAAGGAGCAAGAAGTCTTTTCAACCATGCTAGCAGCAGGTTTTACAGACGACTTTTCTTCCCAAAGAAGTCCTTTATCAAGTGAGCAAATCTATCCATTCTTTCACCAACAGATCCCGACTTTTGAAACCTTAGGAGAGGTTACCCTTTCTGATAACCTCTTAGATCTTTATCAAGTGGAGCGCCCGAAAATTGATGTTAAAACCAATGGCAGTCTACTGGAGATCGGTTTTGACTTTGAAAGTGTGGATCCAGCTGAAGTGGACCAGGTCCTCAAAGCTCTAGTGGGGCAAGCAGATTATTTTGTCAGCCATACAGGGAAGGTCCTTGTTTTTGATGAAGAAACCAAGAAGATCAGTCGAGCCCTAGCAGATTTGCGGGCGAAAATGAGCAAGGGTGGGAAACTACAAGCCCGCCGGATTGCTGCTTATCAGCTATCTGATTTGTTGGCAGATCAAGACAATGTTCATTTTTCAGAAGAATTTCGAAATTTAGCTCATGATCTGACTCATCCAGAAGACTTCCAACTCCCTCAGATGACAATCCAAGCGACCCTAAGGGATTACCAAGAAACAGGGGTCAAATGGTTCTCCATGCTAAATCATTATGGTTTTGGTGGTATTTTAGCGGATGATATGGGGCTTGGTAAAACTCTGCAGACCATTTCCTTCTTGACTAGTGTTGCAAAAAAAGAAACTAAAATCTTGATTCTAGCTCCATCTAGTCTCATCTACAATTGGAAACAAGAATTTTCAAAATTCGCTCCTCAGATGGAAGTGGCAGTCGTCTATGGTCTCAAGCAGCACCGAGATGAACTCATCGCAACCAATCCACAGGTAGTTATCACTAGTTACGCGTCTTTTCGTCAAGATGTGGAGGAATACCAGAAGAATCAGTATGAGTACTTGATTCTAGATGAAGCCCAGGTCATGAAAAATGCCCAAACCAAGATTGCCCAACACTTACGTGGCTTTGAGGTTCCGCATGTGTTTGCCCTATCTGGGACACCGATTGAAAATCATGTGGGTGAACTCTGGTCCATTTTCCAAATTGTCCTTCCAGGGCTCTTCCCAGCTAAAAGAGAATTTCAAAAATTGAGTCCTGAGACCATTGCACGATTTGTCAAACCTTTTGTCATGAGACGGAAAAAAGATGAAGTGCTCCAAGAATTACCGGACTTGATTGAAACAACCTACCACAATGAGTTGGATGAAAGCCAAAAAACGATCTATTTGGCTCAATTAAAACAAATTCAAGATCGGGTTCGAAGCTCTAGCGAGGAAGAACTAAATCGGAGTAAGGTGGAAATTCTCTCGGGTCTCATGCGCCTTCGCCAAATCTGTGATACCCCCGCCCTCTTTATGGAAGACTATCAGGGAGATAGTGGGAAATTGGAGAGCCTTCGAGATCTTTTGGGTCAAATCAAGGATGGCGAACACCGGGTTTTGATCTTCTCTCAATTTAGAGGCATGCTGGATATCCTAGAGCAGGAGATTGACCAGCTTGGCATGACCTCCTTTAAAATCACAGGTTCTACTCCCGCTAAAGATCGACAAGAAATGACCAATGCTTTTAATGCAGGTGAGCGCCATGCTTTTCTCATTTCTCTGAAGGCTGGAGGGGTTGGATTGAACCTCACTGGTGCCGATACGGTCATCTTAGTCGATTTGTGGTGGAATCCTGCAGTGGAAGACCAGGCTATTGGACGTGCCCATCGAATGGGACAGGAACAAAATGTTGAAGTTTACCGCATGATTACTCGTGGTACGATCGAAGAAAAAATCCAAGAACTACAAGCTTCCAAAAGACACTTGGTCTCAACGATTTTAGACGGAACGGAAACACGATCTAGTTTATCGGTTGAGGAAATTCGTGAGATTCTTGGAATTCAGTCAGAATAGCTTGAAAAATTCTGTGAATAGTTTATAATTAATGGAGTGTCGAAAGGAAGAAAGCATGACAGAAAAATATTTTCCTCAAGTAGGGGATAATGAGTTGATGTTAACAGAGATGCCCCACATGAACCTGTATGATGAAACAGACTTGATTAGTAACATTACAGGCGACTATGTGGATAAAAATTATTTGGAATGGCAACCGATTGCTGAAAATACCAAACCTAAGCATCCTTACCACCAACCATTAGAAGAGCCCCTACCGAAAAGACGGCCAGTAAGAAAACCTGATTTTAAAGAGCCGATTGATAAAAAAAGCCCAGCCAATCGTTATGCAGAGGAAGCGAGAGAGCGCGCTCGTGAAGATCTGAAAAAGAAACGCACAGCTCCCTATCTGACAACGGATCCAGCAGCTACTACAAGTAAACGGAAAAAACCATTTATTTCTGAACGAAAACCTGGTCAGCCAACGGCTCCCTTCCAAAAGGAAAATCCGGGTGAATTATTGAAATATAGCAAACGATTGCGACAAGATCAGTTGATCCTTGCAGAGTTCGAATCTGCAGGAGAACCAGAAGTGGCAGAACCGACTGAAAAGAAAAACAATTATGATTTCTTAAAGACTAGCCAAATATACAATAAAGATCAGCACAAGTTGAAACCACAGCCAATCAAACAAGAATTGGATTTAACCCATCTAGATCAAGAATAAGGAGAAAACATGTCTAATACATACCATTTTATTGGAATTAAAGGAGCAGGGATGAGTGCTTTAGCCCTCATGCTTCACCAAATGGGACATACGGTTCAAGGGTCAGATGTTGAGAAGTATTACTTTACGCAACGTGGCTTGGAACAAGCAGGAATTCAAATTTATCCATTTGATGTGAAAAATTTGGAAGGCGACAAGATCCTCATTGCCGGAAATGCTTTCCGTCCAGATAACAATGTGGAAATCGCTTATGCAGATGAGCATGGTTTAACCTATAAACGCTACCATGAATTCCTTGGTGAATTTATGCGTGACTTTGTCAGCATGGGGGTTGCCGGAGCACACGGGAAAACCTCAACAACAGGGATGCTTTCTCACGTCTTATCAAATATCACTGATACCAGTTATTTGATTGGTGACGGGACAGGTCGTGGCTCTGCAGCAGCCAAATACTTTGTCTTTGAATCAGATGAGTATGAACGCCACTTTATGCCTTACCATCCTGAATACAGCATCATCACCAATATTGACTTCGACCATCCAGACTATTTCACAAGCTTGGAAGATGTCTTCAATGCCTTTAACGATTATGCCAAACAAATCAGCAAAGGCCTCTTCATCTACGGAGAAGACAAAGAATTGCGTCGGATTACCTCATCAGCACCAATTTATTACTATGGTTTTGATAAGGAGACGAACGATTTTGTAGCAAGCAACCTGCTTCGTTCAACGACTGGTTCAACCTTCAACGTTCATTTCCGTGGAGAAGATTTGGGGCAATTCCATATCCCAACTTTTGGTCGCCACAACATCATGAATGCCACAGCAGTCATTGGTTTGCTTTACATTGCAGGATTTGACTTAGATTTGGTCCGCGAGCATTTGAAGACCTTTGCTGGAGTGAAACGTCGCTTTACTGAAAAAGTAGTCAATGGAACAGTGATCATCGATGACTTTGCGCACCATCCAACGGAAATTATTGCAACCCTGGATGCGGCCCGTCAAAAATACCCAAGTAAAGAGATTGTGGCCATTTTCCAACCACATACCTTTACACGGACGATTGCCTTGTTAGATGAATTTGCAGAAGCTTTGAATCAAGCAGATGCTGTTTACTTGGCACAGATCTATGGTTCTGCGCGGGAAGTCGATCACGGCGATGTGAAAGTTGAAGACTTGGAAGCAAAAATTGTCAAACGTTCAGCGATTATTACAGCTGAGAATGTTTCTCCTCTTCTTGACCATGACAATGCGGTCTATGTCTTTATGGGAGCTGGAGATATTCAAACCTATGAATACTCATTTGAACGTTTATTATCCAGTTTGACACATAGTGTACAATAAAGAGATGTTTGAGTCTGGAATCGATTGGTTCCAGACTCAAATTTATCTGTCTGCTGAAGAATCATGAAATGAGGAGAGCAGGATGATGATTCGACAAATCGCCCCGGCTGATCAAGAACAGCTGTTGTTGCTAGAAGAAGAACTTCATGACAATGAATGCTTTGACTACAGTACTACTCTAGAGGAAATACTGGATTCTAATTTGGCCTTTTCTATTCTTGCAGAGCAGGATGGAGATATTGCGGCTTACTTGTTGGCGACAGAAGACCAGCATTTAATGGATGACCTAATCGTATTGCGATTAGCAGTGAGGCCAGCCTTTCAAGCTCAAGGATACGGTTCGATTCTGATCGCTGCTTTAAAGGATTTAGCTGTTCAAATTGAAAAGAAAGCCATTTGGATCGATTGCCCAGAAGACTTACTTTCTTATTTTGCCCAGCAAGGATTTCGAGATGAAGCTGAGTCTGATCGAGGTGTCCGTATGGTTTGGAAACGATAGAAGGAGTAAATGATGAAAGAAAAGATTCACATTCGACAAGCAGAGATGCAAGATTTGGATGCGATTGAGCGCATTGAACTCGAAAATTTTTCAGAGGAAGAAGCGATTGCGCATGAGATTTTAAAAGATCACATCGAAAAGATCCAAACGACTTTTCTAGTAGCAGAGTGCGAGGGTCAGATTTTAGGCTATCTAGAAGGACCGGTTAGACCGGAGCGCTATTTGATCGATTCCTCTTTTTCAGAGGTTGAAGATTTAAGCCATCTAGAACAGGGTTTTATTTCCATAACGAGTCTATCCATTGCTAAAGAAGCCCAAGGACTTGGAGTAGGAACCCTTTTGCTTGAAGCGATGAAAGAGATTGCGATTAAGGATGGACGTCAAGGGATCAATCTAACCTGTCATGATTATTTGATTCCTTATTATGAAAAACAAGGGTTTACCAATGAGGGGCTTTCAGAATCCCAATATGCGGGTGAAGTTTGGTACAATCTGGTCTGGAAAAACGAAAACCTTAATTAAATAGGTATTTTGAAGAAGAAGGGCGATTTGTATTGCTTTTCTAAATCTTTTAAGATATAATATTAAGGATTATGATGAGGGAGGTCAATTATTTGACTGATAAATCACAAGACAGTGAGAAGTTATTAAGCTTCAAAGAGCAGATCCTCAGAGACTTAGAAGAAGCCAATGAGCAACTTCTAAAGATTGAAAAAGAGTATGATCTACCTGATCGAAGCATTGAAACCCCTTCTTCACTGAAAGAGGAGGAAGAAGCAACACTACCTCCAAAAGAAGAAGCTGTTGTGGCTCCCACAGAAGAACCAGTGGAGCCAGAAAAGGCGACTCCTGCTGTAGAAGAAAAGAGTGAGCTTACAAAGCCTGCTCCAAAAGAACCAAGTCAGGAATCGGTAGAGGAAAGCTTATCGCGCTCTTCTCGTAACCAGCGCCAACAAAAACAAAAGAAACAAAATAAGATCGCTAAACGAATTGTGCGGACAGTGGTCAGCCTTTTGCTGATTGTGATCGTTGCTACAGGGATCTTTGCAGTGACCTATATCCATTCAGCTGTCAAGCCAATGGATAAAAATGCAACAGAATTCGTAACGATTGAGATTCCAGCAGGTTCAAGTAATCGTGAGATTGGAGCGATCCTTGAGAAAAAAGGACTCGTGAAAAATGGCCAGTTCTTTAACTACTATACCAAGTTCAAGAACTATAGCAATTTCAAATCCGGTTACTTCAATTTGCAAAAGAGCATGGATCTAGAAACCATCATCCAAAAACTGCAGGAAGAGGGAACCAAAACTCCTCAGGCTCCAGTTCTTGGGAAGGTGACGATTCCAGAAGGTTATACG
>JBKXCY010000013.1:0-17812 GCA_046994005.1 Streptococcus sp. | reverse complement strand
CTGTAAAAGCTGATGAAATCAGCGTAGTAGAGCCCACTCAACCACTGCGTCTTGATCGACAATCCAAAAATAATTGAGAGGCTAGGACTTTTGTCCCAGCCTCTTATTTTGTTGATTCAGTTTCGTGGAGAAGAAGCCAACTATGGGCAGGAATAGAAAGTTCCTTTCCTTTAGGAATAGGGGTTTTTAGGTTGGCATGAGGATAGGCAAATAACAGCTGACTATCACTCAGATGTTGATAGGTCTGTTCTTGATCGCCGATATTGACAAGAATCGTTATTTTTTCACGATCTTTCTCAATCGTGTAGATCAAATGATGATCAGACAACCATTTGACATCACAGTAGTCGCGAATCTCTTGCCCTTTTTTCAAATGAAGGAGTGGTTGTGATTTCCGATAAGCAATCAATTCTTCAAGAAAAGCAATTTCTTCCTGGCAGTTTGGAAGGGATGTCCAGTCCAATTGGTTGAGACTATCTGGCAAGTTATAGGTGTTGTCTTCGAGCCCTTTTGTGCGGTAACGTTCTTGACCAGCATGGATAAACGGCACTCCTTGAGATAATAGTACCAAATGAAGCGCGAGGCGTGAGAGAGCTTTTCGATCTTCTAGACGAATCTCTTCCTTTTCAAGTTGGAAATAATCAAAAATAGTTGCATTGTCATGGCATTCGACGTACTGAATGGCTTGTTGAGGTTGGGTGAAATGAGCAGGTCCTAGCTTTCCGACATTTGCTGTTAGGATGTTAGCAAAATCATTTGCAGGATGTTGACTCTCACGACGGTGACCGGCTACAAGTGTTCTCTTGACCGTATCCCGAAAGTTATCACTGAAAAAGCCAAAGGCTGGTAATCGTTTCGAATTATACTGGTGAGCGAGCTGATCTTCAGAGAGGCCCGTATCCATCTTCCACCCTTCCCCATAGAGATAGATGTTAGGATAGATTTCACGGAGCTCCTCTGCAATCTCTGTCATGGTTTGAATGTCTAAGATTCCCATCAAGTCAAAGCGAAAACCATCAAAGCCGTAGAGGGAAACCCATTGCTTGAGGGATTGCTTGATATAGTGTCTTACCATGGAACGTTCACTTGCGACATCATTCCCACAGAAGGTTCCATTGGTCCGCTCTCCTTCTGCATTATAGCGGTAGAAATAACCGGGTACGATTTGTTCAAATGCATACTCATCGGCCTGGTAGACGTGATTGTAGACCACATCCATGATAACACTAAGATTAGATTGGTGATAGGTTGCAATAGCATCTTGGAGTTCCCAAATCCGTGCATAAGGATCGTTGGGGTCACTGGCATAACTACCTTCTGGAACATTGTATTGGACAGGATCATAACCCCAGTTGTAGGCTTTCCATTGATTCTCTTCATCAACACTACCGAAATCATAGACAGGAAGTAACTGTACATGGGTAATGCCAAGTTTTTGAAGGTAATCAAATCCAAGGATCTGACCATTGAGTTGAGGCGATTCTGTCAACCCTTTAAACTTACCAGGGTGTTTAAAGCCGGCCTCTTTTTGGACAGAGAAGTCCCGAACGCTCATCTCGTAGATGATTGCTTCTGTCGGGTCTAATTGACGAGCAGCACGTGTGATAGGACGTGTAATCTTCTTCCGGTCGACGACTAAGCTATCTCCAGAGTTTGCTAAAGAGGATAGAGCATAGGGATCGTGGATCCGACGTTCTAGGCCATTGACACGGAACTCATAGTGGTAGGCAGCTCCTTCCCAGTCCCCTTTAAGCAAAAGTTCCCAGACTCCATTTTCTGTACGATGCATTGGATAGACCTGATCTCCGATATGAAGGGTCACGTCTTGCGAAATGGGTGCCCAGAATTTAAATTGCGTCTGATTTGGTGTGTAAAAACTTCCTAAATCCTCTCCAGTATAGGTGAAGGTTTGATCGAAAATGGGTTTGCGAACGATGTTTCGATAGTGGAGTATAGAAGAATTTCCAGCAGCATCGTAGATGGTGTACTCTTCTCCGAGTTCAAGCGGAATAGGGCTTAAGAAATAGTCTCCTGTGTCAGTCGCAGCACTTGACGTTTTGACAGGGATTAAGGCAAGATGACCTTGGTTCGTTTTCAAATAAAAAGGAAGGATATGCTCCTCTCCCTTTTGGATACGAATGAGGTCTTGGTCATCTAAATAAGCAGTAAATGTAGACATAAAGACTCCTAGAGTTTCGTAATGGTATGGTCAATCAATTGACGGTAGCAGACGGTTTTTCCTTCTTTGTGATCCTTGATAATTTGAAGAATTGTACGAACAGACTCACGTCCGAGTTCCACTGCATTGATGTCAATATAGGCTTCAATATCGAGTCGTGGCTTAATCGAATCAAAGGAAATAATCGGGATTGTCAGCTGGTGTTCTAATAGGTATTGGCGCACCCCTTCAGCAACGAGAATATCGGTTGTCATGATGGCATCTAACTCTGCTAGGGGAAGGCTCTCCATCATTTGATAAGAATTGTCTTCCAACATAAAACCAAATGAGAAATGAACCAGTTTTTCATCGAGAGGAATCCCTGCTTTTTGGAGGGCTTCTTTATAACCTTCGTAGCGGTCTTGAGATACGAACAGTTCTTTGTTTCCCCCGATAAAAGCAATTTTTCGGTAGTTTTGTTGAATGAAATAATCCGTCGCATCAAATGCAGCCTTGATATTATCATTATCCACTAGCGATACAAAAGGTGAAGCTGCCTTTCCGAGAATGAGGAAGGGGAACTTGTCTTTGATCGCAAATTCAACGAGGGGATCATTCGGGTTGGAATAAAGGAAAATCAAACCATCTACACGATTTCCGTAGATGAGTTGTTTGAGGTTGTCGAGCCGCCGTTCTTCATTTTGCCCCGTACAGATTTGGATGGCATAATCATTGTCTGACGCGATCTGGGTAATCCCTCTTAAAACAGTTGGGAAGAAAGGATTCTGGTAGAAGACGTCACTGTCGATTGGTAGGACCAAAGCAATGACTTGACTAGATTGGCTGACAAGGCTGCGAGCATTAAGATTGGGATGGTAGTCCAATTCGACCATGGCCTCACGGACACGTTTTTTTGTTTCATCACTAATCGTGGATTTGTTTTGGATGACGCGCGTGACAGTTGAAGGCGCGACGCCAGCGAGTTTCGCCACATCTTTGATGGTAACACGCATGAGAAAACCTCCTAGCGGTGATAGTCTGGATCACGGAAGTGGGTCTTATAAAATACCATAGCAAGATAGAGTACAAATAAGACATTTTGGATCATGATCGTCGTAGTAAATACTTGATGGAATAGTAAACTGATGAAGACACTCAGTAAAATAGGGAGTCCCAAGCAATTCAGAATACAATTGAAACATTCCTTGAAAGTTTGTAGTGAAAAGAGTCGAGATTTTCGTGTCAAGTAGAGGAAGAAAGATGCCCCTACGATGAGAATCAAATAATTGACTGTCGATAAGAAGCCAGAGAAAATCACGAGAAAGAGACTGACAGGGAGTCGATTGTCGCGAAACCAATCGCTAGAGATAGCTTGAGTGAAGCTTTTTTTATCCCGAAGGCTCTCTTGATTAATAGCCTGGTATGAGACTGTAGCGAGTTCTTTATTCTCTTTTGAGATAATCAATTGTTTGCGATCAAAATGGAGGGTTAACTCCTTGCCTTCACTAGCCTTTGCCTCTTGGCCTAAGATAACCTGTCCTTTTGAAGTCTTGTGTACAGGGTTAGTCCCTGTATAGGTGAGCTCTTGGTCTTTGATCACGACGTGTTCTTGGATATCTTTCATAACGTCTGTTGATAAAGGATCAAACAAATCGCTGACAAAGGTTGTCAAAGGATAGGTTTTGAGTTGAGCATTTTGCAGAGCCACAGGTAATAGTGTGATAGAGATTAGAAAGAAAGAAGTAAAAATCATTTGGAACCAGCTCAGTTTTTTGCGGTTTGCAAAAGAAGAGCGGAAATTGAAGATACTTGCGAAATAATTAAAAGGATAGGGCATAAGATGACCTTTCTAAACATAAGAGTATCAGAAATGCAAAGAGAAATCTCTTTGATTGATTTTATTCTTAACGAAGGGTAGTAAAGAATCCACCATACTACCCTCAACTTAAAAATAAAATGTGCTTGAAATAAAATTCTATTTTATCCTTTATCCCCACCAGCTGTCAAGCCTGAAACAAAGTTCTTTTGTAGGAAGAAGAATAAGATACAGATTGGAACCGCGATCAAAATAGCACCGGCTGCAAAGAAGGCGATTTTTTGATTTTTTTGGTCACTGATAAAGGTTTGAAGACCAACGGCTACCGTATAGTTCACTTCGTCACGAAGCAAGAATTTAGACAAGATATAGTCTCCGAAAGGCCCCATGAAAGCCCAAAGCGCTTGAACAGCAATCATTGGACGAACAAGAGGAAGGACGATTTGCCAGAAGCGACGGAAGTGTCCAGCTCCATCCAATTTCGCAGATTCATCGAGGGAAATTGGAACAGTATCGAAGTATCCCTTCATCAACCAGGCATTCATTGGAATACCACCACCAACATAAAGGAAGATCAAGAACCAAGGTTGATTCAAGGCATTCAGCATCAAAGCCATAACGAAGAAGGCTGTGAGGGCTGCCATGGTTGGGACCATTTGAATAATCAAGAAGAAGACCAAACTTTGTTTACGCGCCAAGAAATTGTAACGGCTGTATGCGTAACCTGCGAAGGTAACGATACTTGTTTGTACAATCATGGTGATAATGGCGATAACCAAGGTGTTCATATACCAAGTGCCATAATGAGTTTCAGAGAAAAGTTTTGAGAAGTTATCAAAACTAAGATTGCCACTAAAATCAAGTGTAAAGGCACTGACATTCCCTGATTTGAAGGCTGATAGAACCGTAATCAACAATGGATAAATGATAACGATTGAAAGAACCACCATGTACAGGTATGTCAAGAAATGATTGAGGCGGCGTTTAAATTGAACTGAATTTTTCATTTTATACATCCTCCATATCAAATGCATGTAGTTTCTTGAAGGCAACCATAGAGATTGAGATCACAATCACAGAGATAATCAAGGTTACCGCTGCGGCCATTGAATATTGAGGAGAAGAATTGGTTGTCAACTTGTAGATCCATGAGATCAAGATATCTGTAGAACCGGCGTTTCCTCCGACAGAACCAGGTCCCCCATCGTTAAACAAGTAAATGATGGAGAAGTTATTAAAGTTGAAAGTGTATTGACTGATCAAAGTTGGAGCTGCAACAGCCATAATCATTGGGAAAGTGATGCTGCGGAATTTTTGCCAACCGTTGGCACCATCAATATAAGCAGCTTCGTAAAGATCGTTTGGAATAGATTGAAGAATCCCTAAAGTCAAGACGTAGATGTAAGGGAAGCCGAGCCAACCTTGCATCATAATCAAAGCAATTTTTGTCCAGGTAGGATCTGTTTTCCAAGGAATCAAAACGCCATCTAAGAATGGGAAGATCTTCGCAAACAATGGGATAACTTGTGCATTGATAGCACCGACACTATCGTTAAACATATTTGAGAAAGTTAGGATAGTGATGAAGGCTGGAACAGCCCAAGGAAGCAAGAAGATAACCCCAAAGATTCGTTTTCCTTTTACGAATGGTTGGTTTGCAACAATAGCGGTCAAGATACCGAGTACGATTTGAAGAGTAGAAGCTGCGAGGGCCCAAATCAAGGTCCAGCCAAGAACCGATGTAAAGGCTGAGCGGAAGGTACTCAAGGTCCACATATTAGTGAAGTTTTGGAACCCGATCCAATCAAGCAAGGTTGTTGGAGCGGTATGTTTGAAGTCGTAGTTGGTAAAGGCGATCATCAAAGTTACTAAAACTGGGAAGATAATCGCAAATGTCATAGCAATGTATGAAGGAATAATCAATAAATATGGGAAGCCATTTTCATAGATGGCTTGAACCATTTCTTTCAAGGTTTTTGGAACGGCAATCCCGTTGTTGATGCGTTTAGCAACTGTTCCAGCATCCTTAATATTTAAGGCATAAAATAGGAAGTAAACAACAGTGATGATCAAGTGGAAGGCGCCACGAATCAAGATAAAGAGAGAATTATCTTGTCCACGGACGGTTCCAAGTGTAACCAATTTCGCTAATTCTCCAGCTCCAATTCCTAGGAAATAGGCGAGAAAGAGAATGGTTACGGCAAGAAAAATATAGCCTTTGGTTTTTTGTTTGTTATAAATTTGCCCAAGACCCGGGATCAAAGAGAGCCACATAGCCTTTTTAGGGTTTTGTTCTGTAGTCATTCAAATCTCCTTATAATGTCCTTGCTAGAGAGCAAGAAGACAAGTCAGACAGTAAGTTGTGCTTGAAAATTGAACATAAGAGGTTGGGACTTTGTCTCCAACCTCTTACTCACACCTAAAAACTGTCTTATTTGCTACCGAATTTTTGTTCGATGGTTTCTTTAATCAATTTCACTGCATCGTCAGCAGATGCTTTTGCAGATTTTTTACCACTTACAGCATCGAAAAGCATAGTAGCAGCTGGATCCCAAACAGCACTCATTTCTGAGATATTTGGCATTGGTTGAGCATTCTTGAATTGATCAACAACGGCAGTTGTCAATTCATCGTTTTTGCTAACCGCATATTTACGAGCTTCTGTGTTGGCAGGAACTTCATTGGTCTTGTCAAACAAAGCTTTTTGTTGGTCAGTACTTGTCAAGAAGTCAATGAATTTTTGAGCGCCATCAAGGTTTTTCGCACCTGCAGGGATAACCCAAGCTTTACCACCACCAAAGGCAGAGTATTGTTTTCCGTTTGGAAGAGTTGGAATCGTTGCGACACCGTAGTTTACTTTAGCTTCTTTCAATGAAGCAGCTTTCCAAGGACCATCGATGATAGCAGCTGTTTTACCTTCTTGGAATTGTGTTTGGATGAAGTTAGCAGCAGCTTTTGTATCTTGCAAACCTTTTGGCCATTTAGCATACCAAGTTTTTGCATATTCGATACCATCGATAGAACCTTGGTTGTTCAATCCAATATCTTTAGGATCTGTACCGTCTTTACCAAACACATAACCGCCGTTACCTGAAAGTAAACCGTAAGTGTAGTAGAAGTTTGTCCAGTCAGCTAAGAAGGCAGTTGTTTTACCAGGTTCGCTAGCGAAGTCGTACTTGCTATCTTTTGCAAGATTTTCAAGATCACCAAATGTTTTTGGAGCTTCGCTTACAAGATCTTTGTTATAGTAGAGAACCAATGTTTCGATGACAGCAGGTGCACCGTAAACTTTACCACCGTTTGTTACAAGAGCTTCAGTTGTTTTATCTGTATGGCTATCTTTGTTTAATGTCACTTCAGCCAATTGACCATCGCTACCAAGACCACCTACACGGTCGTATGGAGCCATCATTACGTCTGGAGCTTTTTTAGATTGGTTATCAAGAGAAAGGTTATCCAATCCACCAAGAGCATCACCAGTCTTGATGTTAATTTTTACGCCATTTTCTTTTTCAAAAGCTTTTGCAGCTTCTTCAACATAAGATTTGTAGCCTTTGTCTACATAGACGTTGATTTCTTTACTTGCCTCAGAAGAACCTGATGAGTTATTGCTACAAGCAGCAAGTAAGAAGCCTGCAAAACCAACTGTACCAAGTACAGCAGCACTACGTAAAATTGTACGTTTCATGATTTATTCCTCCTAAAGAATAAAAAAAGATAATAATTAGAAACCGTTTTAGACAAACGTTTTCCTAAAACGTCTTAAGTATATCACAAGGCGAAAACGTTTGCAAGTAGTTTTAAACAATTTTTTTAAAAATATTTTAATTCCGAACTTTCTTCTATAAAAACCGCTAATTCATTGACATTGCTAATAATAAATACTAAACTAGTGATAAGGGGCTTTTTTAAAAAAGATATAAAGTTTTTTAAGAAACCCCTTGCAGAAAATATGGAAAAAGTTTATAATGACATGGTACGCAAACGTTTTCGCAAAAATTGCGTAAACTGAGTTGCGCCTGTTCGATTTTAACAAAGAGTAGAGCCGCTTGAGAGCTGGATACGACTCTGCAACGATACCCATACCGTGCACCGAATCGCAGGCTTCAAAGAAATAAAAAGAGGTGGTAACCCATGAAAAAACGTCAAAGTGGTGTTTTGATGCACATTTCTTCCCTTCCTGGACAATACGGAATCGGATCATTCGGACAATCAGCATATGATTTTGTTGATTTCCTCGTTCGGACCAAGCAACGTTACTGGCAAATCTTGCCGCTTGGTACAACTAGTTATGGAGATTCTCCATACCAATCTTTCTCAGCTTTTGCTGGGAACACTCATTTTATTGATTTCGATCTTTTGATCGAGCAAGGTTTGTTAACAGAAGCAGACCTTAAAGGAGTGGACTTTGGTCAAGATCCTACTCAAGTGGATTATGCAAAGGTTTTCGAACAACGTCGTCCCTTGCTTGAAAAAGCAGTTGCGAATTTCTTAAAATCAAGTGATCAAAAAGAATTCCAAGAATTTTGTGAAGCCAATGCTTCTTGGTTGGAGCTCTTCGCAGAATACATGGCTATTAAAGAACACTTTGATTTGAAAGCTTGGACAGAGTGGCCAGATGCAGCTATTCGTGCGCGTGAGCCAAAAGCTTTGGCTAAATACCGTGAAGAATTGGCTGATAAATTGACTTACCATCGTGTAACTCAATTCTTCTTCTTCCAACAATGGTTGGCCTTGAAAGCTTATGCCAACGACCACCACATTGAAATTGTGGGAGATATGCCAATCTATGTAGCGGAAGATTCAAGCGACATGTGGGCTAATCCTCATCTCTTCAAAACAGATGAAAACGGAAAAGCAACTTGCATTGCAGGATGCCCGCCAGATGAGTTCTCAGCAACTGGTCAACTTTGGGGGAACCCAATCTATGACTGGGAAGCAATGGACAAAGATGGCTACCAATGGTGGATTGAACGCTTGCGTGAAAGCTTCAAGATCTATGACATCGTTCGGATCGACCACTTCCGTGGTTTCGAATCATACTGGGAAATCCCTGCTGGTTCTGAAACTGCAGCACCAGGTAAATGGGTCAAAGGTCCTGGCTACAAACTCTTTGCAGCCGTGAAGGAAGAGCTCGGTGATTTGAACATCATCGCTGAGGACCTTGGCTTTATGACGGATGAAGTTATTGAGCTTCGCGAACGTACTGGCTTCCCAGGAATGAAGATTCTTCAATTCGCCTTCAATCCTGACGATGAAAGTATCGATAGCCCTCACTTGGCACCAAACAACTCTGTGATGTACACTGGAACACATGATAACAACACAGTTCTTGGATGGTACCGCAATGAAATCGACGATCCAACTCGTGAGTATCTTGCTCGTTATACCAACCGGAAAGAGTACGAATCTGTACCGCATGCTATGCTTCGCACCGTCTTTGCTTCCGTCAGCTTCATGGCGATTGCTACGATGCAAGACTTGCTTGAGTTAGATGGCTCAGCTCGGATGAACTTCCCATCTACTCTCGGTGGTAACTGGTCATGGCGAATGACAGCGGATCAATTGACTCCAGCTGTCGAGCAAGAATTGCTTGATTTCACTACGATCTATCGTCGTGAAAACAAAGACTTGAAAAAAGAAGTTACGAAAGCAAAAAAATAATCTTTCCCCCTATTAAAATTGTTGAAACAAAGGAGACTCCCAACATGGAATCATTACAAAAATATGTGATTGATCATCATCAAAAAACAATTGCTGAATGTTCAAATGAAGAATTGTACATTGCCTTGCTAAATTACACCAAGCAAGCAAGCGCTCAAAAGAAAATCAATACTGGTAAGAAAAAAGTTTACTACATCTCAGCTGAGTTCTTGATCGGTAAACTCTTGTCTAATAACTTGATCAACTTGGGTCTTTACGACGATGTTAAAAAAGAATTATCAGATGCTGGTAAAGACTTGATCGAAGTCGAAGAAGTGGAATTGGAACCATCACTTGGTAACGGTGGTTTGGGACGTTTGGCAGCCTGCTTTATTGACTCTATTTCAAGCCTTGGTTTGACAGGGGATGGGGTTGGATTGAACTACCACTTCGGTTTGTTCCAACAAGTCCTTAAAAATAACCAACAAGAAACCATTCCAAATGCTTGGTTGACTGATCAAAGCTGGCTCGTTCGTTCAAGCCGTAGCTACCAAGTGCCATTTGCACACTTTACATTGACGTCTACTCTTTACGATATCGATGTTCCAGGTTATAAGATTGATACCAAGAACCGCTTGCGTTTGTTTGACTTGGATTCAGTGGATTCTTCTATTATTGAAGATGGCATTAACTTTGACAAAACAGATATCGCTCGCAACTTGACCCTCTTCTTGTATCCAGATGATAGTAACCGTCAAGGGGAATTGCTCCGTATCTTCCAACAATACTTCATGGTATCAAATGGTGCACAATTGATCATCGACGAAGCCATCGAAAAAGGAAGCAACTTGCATGACCTTGCTGACTATGCTGTTGTACAAATCAATGATACTCACCCATCAATGGTCATTCCTGAATTGATCCGTCTATTAACAGAACGTGGTATTGGAATGGATGAAGCGGTCTCTATCGTTCGTAGCATGACAGCTTATACCAACCACACCATTCTTGCGGAAGCTCTTGAAAAATGGCCTCTTGAATTCTTGCAAGAAGTGGTTCCTCACTTGGTTCCAATCATTGAAGAATTGGACCGCCGTGTTCGTGCTGAATACAAAGATCCAGCTGTTCAAATCATTGATGAGAATGATCGCGTACATATGGCCCACATGGATATCCATTATGGATACAGCGTAAACGGGGTAGCAGCACTTCATACAGAAATCTTGAAGAATTCTGAGTTGAAAGCCTTCTACGACATTTACCCTGAAAAATTCAACAACAAAACAAACGGTATCACCTTCCGTCGTTGGCTCATGCATGCCAACCCAACCTTGTCACATTACTTGGATGAGATCCTCGGACGTGACTGGCACCATGATGCATCTAAATTGGAAGACCTTCTTTCTTATGAAGATAAAGATGCAGTCAAAGCAAAATTGGAAAACATTAAGTCTCACAACAAACGGAAATTGGCTCGTTTCTTGAAAGACCATCAAGGTGTGGAAATCAATCCAAATTCTATCTTTGATACCCAAATCAAACGTCTTCACGAATACAAACGTCAACAAATGAACGCTTTGTATGTGATCCACAAATACTTAGATATCAAAGCTGGAAACATTCCTGCTCGTCCAATCACTGTTCTCTTTGGTGGTAAAGCAGCCCCTGCCTACACCATTGCGCAAGACATCATCCACTTGATTCTTTGCTTGTCAGAAGTGATTGCAAATGACCCAGAAGTGGCTCCATACTTGCAAGTTGTTATGGTTGAAAACTACAACGTGACTGCTGCAAGCTACTTGATCCCAGCTAGCGATATTTCTGAGCAAATCTCACTTGCTTCGAAAGAAGCTTCAGGTACTGGTAACATGAAATTCATGTTGAACGGAGCCTTGACACTTGGTACCATGGATGGAGCAAACGTGGAAATCGCTGAATTGGTTGGACGTGACAACATCTATATCTTCGGTGAAGATTCAGAAACGGTTATCGATCTTTACGCTAAATCAGCATACAAATCAGCAGACTTCTATGAACGTGAAGCCATCAAACCATTAGTAGACTTCATCGTCAGCGATGCCGTTCTTGCAGTTGGAAACGAAGAACGCTTGACTCGCCTTCACAAGGAATTGATCAACAAAGACTGGTTCATGACTCTTCTTGATTTGGAAGACTATATTGTAACCAAAGAACGCATGTTAGCTGATTACGAAGACCGTGATGCATGGTTGGATCAAGTGATCGTAAACATTGCTAAAGCAGGATTCTTCTCATCTGACCGTACGATCGCTCAGTACAACGAAGATATCTGGCACTTAAACTAATCATTAGTTGTTAGACCAAGGTTCTTAGGACCCTGGTCTTTTTCATTTCTTCTTAATTAGAAACAAAAAAAGGAGGGAGTTTAGGGAATGGGCGCTTCTGTAAAAAAGTGTTGTTTTTTTGAATTTTGTAACCCCTAAAGGGAAAATGTTACATAATTATTTGTTTTAATCCTCAAATCTAATCTATTGGTATAAAAAAATATTTCCCCTTAAAAAGCCTTCTGGTGAAATTTATAAAAAGAAAAAGTGGGTTGAAAACCCATGAAAACTAAGGGTTTTTTCAAAGAATTTTACATATATTTTCAATTAAAAGATGGGGAAGATCTGGAAGGTTTGGAGTTTCAAATTGTTATATATTTAAAGTAAAATAAAAAATTAAATCAACAAATATTTGAAAATGCTTGATTATGATACAATAGTGTCAACTGGCAGTAGCAAATTTTTGCCTCTACAGTGAGATTTTTTAAAACAAAGAAGGAGAGTTTTGAAAATGAAAAGCTATCGTGAACATGTTTCGAAGCAAGAAAAATTTTCAATTCGTAAGTTATCAGTCGGTGTTGTGTCATTGGCCATCGCTGGATTTGCTACTGCTAATACCTACGGAGCAGAAGTGAAAGCGGATGAGGCAACAGCGCCTACGACTGAAGCAACCACTACAGAAACAGCAACAAGCGATGCAGCTATTGCAACAAGTTCTAAGTTGACATCTACAACTATTACAGAAGGAAATAAAACAGTTACGACTACTTATGTAGAATCGCCAGAACTTGAAAAAGCAAAAGCTGATGCAGCTACAGAAGGTGTGACCGTTACAGAAGAAGCTGAAAAAGTCCAACCATCTATCGCAGCAGCAGAAGCAGATAATAAAGCTCAAACAGCTGAAATCAACACAGTAGTTGAAAACTACAAAAAGGCAAAAGCTGAGTATGAAGCAAAATTAGCTGAACAAAAGCAAGTAGAAGCTGAAAATGCTAAAGCAAAGGCTGACTACGATCAAGCTAATACTGAATACCAGAATGATTTATTGGCATATCAGGCTCAAAAAGCTGAATATGAAAAAGCAAAAGCTTCTTACGCAGAATCCCAAAAAGCATATGAAGAAGCTTTAGCAGCATATAAAGCAGCTTCTACTTCAACTTCAAGTAAAGACTCTGATTCCTATAAACTAGTTAGGGAGCAATACGAAGCTGCAAAAGCAACTTATGAAACTAGTAAAGCTAAATATGAAACAGATGCAGCAAAATATGCTGATAATGAGTTGAGTTTTACCGATGCAACAGCATCGTACAATACTGCAAAAACTTCTTACGATGCCGCTCTTGCTCAGTATAATGTAGCTAAAGCTCAATATGATAAGGAATTAGAATCATACGAATCTAAAAAAGCAGAGTTTGAAAAAAATAAACTTGCTCAAGCAGCTGCTGAGAATAAATTCGATCAACAAACTAAAGAATATACTGCAGCTGAAAAACAATACCAACAAGATCTAGCAGCATATAATGAAGCTAAGACAGCATACGATACTGCTCTAGTGGCTTATAATGTTGCAACATCTACTGGTGGGACAGATTCGGCGGAATATGCTGCGCTGAAAGCTAAATATGAAGCAGAGAAATCAGCATATGAAACTGCAAAAGCAAAATATGATGTAGATGCTGAAAATTATAATGATAAGAAAACATCATATGAAACAGCCAAGGCTAGTTATGATTCAACTAAAACAGCATACGATGTAGCAAAATCAAGTTATGATGTTGCAAAAGCTCAGTATGATTCAGAAGTGGCAAAATATAACAAAGCTACTGAAGAATATAATAAGGCGGTATCAGATTATCAAAAAGCACAAGAACAATATGCAAAAGATAAATTAGAATATGATACGGCTGCAACTTCTTATGCTAAAGCTAAAACTGAATACGATACAGTAGTAAACAAATTTAACAAATTCGAAAAAGAAATTAAAGCAATCTACAAAAATGCAAAAGTTGATATTGTAGAAAGTAATACGATTGTAGAAGATGAAGAAAAAGAAGTAGAAAAAGACAAAGACGGAAAACCTACTAAGGAACTTACAAAAAAAGCAAAAGATTTAACAGCTGCAAAAAATTTATATAAAAATAATAAATCTCAGTATGAGGAAGATAAGAAAGCATTTGAGGAAGCAAAAGCTAAGTACGCTTCAAACGAAATTGAGTTTGTGGCTGTAAAAGCAGCTTATGATAAAGCAAAATCAAGTTATGATGCTGTGAATGAACAATATGCAAAACTTTATCAAGCGAAACTTGCAAGTATTGAAACCGCTTTGGCTCAATACAAAGATGCTAAAGAAGCGTATGAAAAATATATGAATGACAATGGTTTCCAAGATCTAAAAGATGTTGAAACTGTTCAAGATTTGACCTTCCAACGTGAAGGTGGTGCAACTCATACCATTGACGGCATCAGTACTTACCTCACTCGTGATGCTCAAGCTCGTTTGAATACAAGCAATGTGCATCAATATGATTCCAATAAATTGGAAGCTTCAGATATTGTAGCGACTAGTCCTTGGGCCAATAATAAAACTGAATACATTCAAGTGAAGGAAGGCGACAAATTTGTTGTAACCTATGATAATTTGAATCAGTCCAGCATGCGTGAAAATAAAAAGGATATGCATCCAATCAAGCGCGTAATTTACCGCTATGAGATTTTGAGCCTTCCATCAAATAATGGCAAAGGGATTGCAGCAGTCAGTGCAGACCCAACTGAAACCCTTACGGTTGGAGCTTCAACAGACCAAAACAAACCCGTTAAGGTTGCTGTCGACGTTGAATTCTATGACGGTAATGGCAATAAGTTTGATTTGACACAACACAATGCGATTGTAGCGTTGAACTCCCTCAACCACTGGACAGGTGCTTCTTATGTAGAAAGTGGGGATAAACCACGTGCTCTTACAGTAGAAGCTAAAGATAAAAATGGGAATACTGTTCGTGGAACTTGGGATCCGTATGCAGATGGTTCATCCATGAGCATTGAAAACAATGCGGTTGTTGTGAAAAATGGAACAGCTGACTTTGGTACTGCGGATGTGACGATCTCTGCTGACAATCCAATCAAGATTGTAGCTCAAAAAGCAACATTTAATGGCAGTGAATTTGTAGTTAGTGAAGAAACTGTGATTGATGCAACATCTGTTAATACTTCGGGTGGAGGAAATGGACATTCTATCGGTACAGTTGAATATACATTTAAAGAAAAAGAAGGTGATAAAGAAAAAGACGATGTGATCGGTTCTTATACGATTGATCCAACTTCAGGACGGATCATCTTCACGCCTAAGAAGAAATTTGAAAATGTGGAGCACCAAGAGTTTGTAAATATTGGAAATAATAAATACATTCAAATTCCAAACTCAAGTGTTTCTTATGATGCGGCTACTAAAGAAGTAACTTCCCCTACAGATAACCAATATATTGAACATGGTGCTGTCTTTAATGGGGAATCATCAGCGACTCTTCGTGGTTGGGATGATCCATCTTCTCCATATCTCTATTATGGTGGTGCGGGATTAAAGATGTCTGATGGTCACCTAGTCTTTACTGCTAATGGTGCTAATGCGGCTGGTCAACCAACGGTTTATTGGTTTGCAATCAACTCAAATGTTGGTCTTCCAAAAAATCCAGGTTCATTTGTCATTCCGCCAGCTCCAGTTTCTCCAGTTGCCCCAGTAGAGCCAAAATTAAATGAAGTAAAACCAACATTGCCTACTCCGTTGAGTCCGGTTTCTCCAGTGGCACCAGTTAAACCGGTGAAAGAGGAAATTGAAAAAATTAAAGAACCGACTCCACCAACACCAGTCGGACCGGTTTCTCCAGTTTCTCCAATTGAACCAAAAGCCCCTGAGCAACCAAAATACAAAACAATTCCGAAAACTGAGGAACCTCAATCAGCTGAAGTGAAATGGCATAAGAACAAAGTGGTAACGGAAACAGATATTCCAACCCCACCAACACCAGTTCCTCCAACTCCACCAACTCCATACAACCCACCAACACCAATTGTTCCACCTACACCAATCGTTCCACCAACTCCAGAGGTTCCAACCGAACCAACTCCTGAAGTTCCGGAACAGCCTGTACAACCTGCGCAACCACAAACACCTGCGCTTCCAAATACAGGTACAGAAAGCTCAACTGTAGCTGTTCTTGCAGGTGCGATGGCTGGATTGCTTGGATTGGGTCTTGCTCGCAAGAAAAAAGAAGATTAATTCTTATTTCTTTCGTTTATTCATCTAAATAAAGAAAGTCAGAAGGCAAGTTCTTCTGGCTTTTTTGATGGAGTGATGACCAAATAGTTGAGAAATAGAACAGAATAGTTTTTGGATAAGGAGAGGAAATGGCTTTTATAGACCAAATCGTGTCGAAATGAAGCAGAATAGAAATGGATGACACAAGAAGAAGAGAATGAGGTATACTGGTGGTGTTCGAATGAAAGTTTATAGGACTCCGTTATATCTCTAATCATTCCAATGATACAGTTGCGATGGCTTTTCATCTTTTGCACACATTACTTTTCCAAATGAATTTCATTTGAACGTATCAGTGATCAGGCAAGTACTTCCACGGTTTTGAGGCGCTTGCCTTTCTATCTGTATCGCGATATAATAGGGTGTAAGAAATGAAAAGGAGTTTGTATGAAAAAGAAACCTATCTATCTTTATATCCTGTTATTTTTCTCTACGGTTGGAACCCTAACATCAGCTGTCTCAACCTTTGGAGCTTCAAAGAGTTTTGAGTTGACAGATGATTTTGCGAAACAACTTGGTTTAACAACGGCTCAAGACAAAGCTGACTATGTGACATATTATGAGAAATCAGCCCAACTCAATCAGTCTCCATTAACCTTTTTATTTGTTTCCCTGATTCTGATTGCCTTGCTTGCAACTTTCTATTTCCTCTTTATGAAGCAGGATCTGTTAACAGCCCATTATACTTACATGGGGCAGATTTTATTAAGTCAAGCCTTCTCTTGCTATAATTATTTTGCAGGGCGTCCACTATTAGCTAGTTTTTCAACCCCGTCCCTTCGCCAACGATATCTGGCATCTTCGTCCATTGCTTTGTTACTCTTGACTGCTTTATCTCTTCTCTTCCTTGGAATTGTTTTGTATAAAACCTTGCGTTTGAGAAAAGCTCAAGCTAGGGCATAATAGATAAGTTTAAAGGGAGCTCTCTTAGAGGATAAGAGAGCTTCTTGATTGGAGAAAAAAGATGAAAGTATCCTTTGTTTATATTAGTCTGAGTGGAAATACAGAGAGTTTTGTCCGTCGCTTAAGTGACTATTTGCTGGAAGCCCATCCCGGACTTGAAATCGAGAAAGTTCATGTGAAAGACCTGGTCAAAGAGGGCCAGCCCTTCTTTGAAATGACCAATCCTTTTGTTACTTTTTTGCCAACCTATTTGGAGGGTGGAAATGGTGTTGACAACGGCGATGTGGAAATTTTGACGACAGATGTTGCGGATTTTATTGCTTACGGAGACAACGCCAGCAAGTGCTTAGGAGTGGTTGGATCAGGCAATCGGAATTTTAACAATCAATATTGTTTAACCGCTAAGCAGTACAGCCAACGCTTTGGTTTCCCTATGTTAGCCGATTTTGAAATGCGGGGGATGTTGGGAGATATTAAAAAAGTAGCCGCCATTGTAGAGGATTTGTATCATTTATAAAAAAGCGCTGAGAAATCAGCGTTTTTTGTTCATTTAAAGAAAAAAGGAGATCAATCATCTCCTTTTTTCTATTTGGGAATAGTTGTTCCAACTACTTGTGGCATTTTACATTTTCTCAGGTGCATCGACACCAAGTAAGCGAAGGGCTTCTTTTAAGACT
>JBKXCY010000012.1:0-18054 GCA_046994005.1 Streptococcus sp. | reverse complement strand
GTTGTATTTTGAATAGGTTTTAGTTAAACTATTAATATAATCTGTAAAAAATAGGAATGATTCAATATGCTACTTTTTATCTATATGATCTATGTCATTTATTCACTGTCAAAAATGAAAAGAGAAGGTATAAGAGTCTCAATTTTCACTAAGTTGATTGTATACGGCTTATTGATACTCTCTTCGTTTATGCTCTATTTTAGTTTATTGTCATTTTTATTTAGCCCTTTGCCATTTTTTGGCTTTCTAGCTGCTCTTACTATTGGTGGTATGATGCTGTCTCTGAAAATAGTCATTGCCTTTGCTTTACTTTTGTTATCGCTCAGTCTATTCTTAGATAGTAAAAATAGTGATCCGGATACGCCTCTGATTGATCATTGGCTGCGGTTAGCAGTCCATATTCTATTGATTATTATTTAAGAGGAGCCGCTATTCGTTTTATCTTAAACTCAAACCAATGTTTACATAGGAGAGGTCAATGATGAGAAAGCATTTGAATCTGTTTAGGATCCTGTATCTAATTCTTTTACTTTGTTATTGCTAACTTCATATTAGGCTTCTATGGTTACGCCTTTACTCCGCTCTGTGGAACCCTTGGTTGTATCTAGGAGCAGTGACGATTTTTGTCACATCTGGTATCGCTTCTATCGAACTCACGCAGTCAATTGGAAGAATGTAGTGGGGCTACTGTTTAGTTTCACTAGCCTGATCCTAGTATTATTTTGTTTTTCTTTAGTTTTGATGGTCATGGTTCGGTAACTATTCCTCGGAGTATTATTTAAGAGAATTCAATTGTCACTCAAGAGGTTCCCTTTTAGATGCCTTCGATGATCCATGAGCTAGTAAATCCCTTTGTCATGAAAAAGAGATAAAGAAAAAAGTTTATATTGATTAATTGTCAATATCATAGAAAGGAAATATATATGTACTGCGCCTACTATACTGTGCAATCTTTGCATGGTCGAAGATCTTGAAAATGGGAAAGTAGTCCTCCAATACCGCTCACCTGAAAAGACTCACTGGGCTGGCTATGCTTTTCAGGTGGCCATATCGAAGAAGGAGAAAGCCTTGTAGAATCCGTCATTCGTGAAATCTACGAAGAGACAAGGACTAATTCAAATCAAAACGGTCGCAGGCGGGCCACAAGATGAGGGCGGCCGCTACGTCGTCTTTTGCTACAAGCAACAGAATTCACAGCCAGCTAAGATCGTCTGAAGAAGGAGAAGTTTATTGGGTTGAGAAGGACCAATTAGAAAAGTTGGACTTGTCCTACGATATGCTTCCTCTGCTGGAAGTGATGGAAGACCCGGACTTGTCTGAGTTCTATTATCGCAAACGGACAGACGATGATTGGGAAAAATTAAGATTTTAAGCAAAGGGCTAGAGGTATCTAGCTTTTTTTGCTTGTAAGGTAAAAGAAGAAAGAATATTCCATTCGTACTTGAATCTGCTCAGAAAAAGTACTATAGTATAAGCATAAAATACAATTGTAATCTTTCATACTGTGAATAGAAAGAAGGCAAGATATGAAATTACAATTTAGAATCCTATAGGAATTTGCTTCTTGATCGGTGCCTTAGTCTTTGCCTTTCAAAGGAATGGTTATACGCTTTGCTGTTGCTTTTAGTTAGGGCTTCTTACCTTTATAAAGGAGTGCGTCGATGAAGAGTGAGTGTTTAAACATCAAGGGTTAAACGTTTGGTATAAAAATAAGCCCATTATAAAAGACCGAACCTTTGTACCCAATCATTCTGTAGTAGGGTTGATTGGTCGAAATGGAGCTGGGAAGACAACCTTGCTAAAAGCTTTAAGTAGTGTTTTTGATCATCGGCAGTATACAGTTGAGACTGTTACCATAGAAGACAAGGCGACCTCTTTTCATACGAATTTCTATAAGAGCCGCACCTATACAGTTTTTACTGAAAACAATAGTTTTTTAAACTGGGATTTTGTTCACTATTTTAATTTTGTCTGTCGTTTGTATCATCGAAAGAGAGATGAAACGTTATTGCAGGACCTGATCTCAGGTTTTCATTTTGAAGAATTTCTCAACACCGATATCGGTAGTTTGTCAACGGGAAATAAGAAGAAAGTCTTCTTGATCACAGCTTTTTATCTCAAACCTCCCCTCCTTATTTTGGACGAACCATTTGATGGCCTTGATTTTGATGCGACAGAATTTCTATATGGTTTACTATTGCAGTATAAAGAAGAAGGCGCTATTCTGATGAGTTCGCATATAGCAGAGAGTATCGTTCGAGTCTGTGATACAGCTTATACTATTGAAGATGGTCACCTAGACGCGATCGAATTGAATTTAGAAGATTGGTTTCATGACGTCAATCGTCAGAGGGGGTAGAGCATGCTACTAGCAATTTTTAGAGATTTGGTATCCAAAAATCGGCTCTTCTTGTTCTTGACTTCCTTAGCCTTTGCTCTTTATTACCATGTTGTTGGGGCCAAATTTTCTACGAGCTTTCAAGTCTTATTGATCAGTACGGCTATTGTCACTGCTCTATCAACCTTTCAATTGTTGTATTCCTACTTTTCGATGGACAGGGTCCAGGCCTATTACCAGCTTCCTTTGTCTCTCAATCGTTTCAAAGGTTCTTTTCTGACGGTAACCTTTCTTCTCAATTTGTTAGAGCGCGTGCTGTTATTGATCCTCTTTTTGGGAGTCAAGTTAGACCTGCCACAATCCTTTAAGCTCGCTCTTCTTTCTTTACTGGTGATATTGGGTGTGTTTTATGTCTTTATCCAGTTCAATACAAGGCCCAGTTTTCTAGGAGGGGGGCTCATTTTTGTAACGACTGTTCTTACAGTCTCTTCTTTATGGGTCCAACAAGTGTCCTATATGATCTTACTGTCAGCCCTCCTTGCTGTTTTAATTTTTAAAAATGAGGACCTGGTCACGGTTTCAAAAAATGATCAGTTGCTCGTCGCAAAGAGAGGAAGTGGCAATTATTTTTGGATTTCCTTGTTTCAAGAGCGCTATTTTTCCATCAATTTTGTCTTTACTCTCATATTCCTCCTTCTCATTCTGATACAGGATTATGATGCTCCTTTAAAAATCATTATCGTTTTAACGATGGCTTCTGTCAATACGCCATTAACCACCCTCATTTCCGCAGATAAAGATTTGATTGATCATGTTAAGTCCCTTCCTAAGAGTCGCTTCTTTTACTTGATGTATTACCGTGTATTGCTGACTTATTTCTTAGCTGTGAATCTATTTGTTGCTCTACTATTAAAAATGGTGGTCCTGCCTGACTTGGGGATTCTATTTTTACTAGGAGTCATGATTCTAGCAGTAGTGGAAGCTTTTTTGCACTTACTGATTGAAATCTATTTCCCTTTAAGAAAATGGAATTTAAAGAGGGAATGTTGGAAGCACCCACGAAAATACATTGTTCCTAGTATCGTCTTCTTACTTAGTTGGAGTCTCCTTTTCTGTTTCTAAGGAATTGCTCCTTCGCTTGTATCTATACCTTAATTGTAGTATGATAGAGGAGTTGAAAAGATGCTAGAAAAGGTGGCAAGTATATGAAAGATTTTCACTTTGATGCAATTGCTGCATTTGAAAATTACGAAATTGAAAAGATGAGAGATGGCCATGTAGTGGTGACAACCAAGGTCGTGGAATCATCACTCAATTATTATGGAAATGCGCATGGAGGCTATCTCTTTACCTTGTGTGACCAGATCAGTGGCTTGGTCGTGGTTTCTCAGGGGGTCGATGGTGTGACCTTGCAATCCTCGATTAATTACTTGAAAGCAGGGCGTCTGGGGGATGTCCTCACGATCCATGGCGAATGTGTCCACAGTGGGCGAACGACTCGCGTTGTGGATGTGGATATTACCAATCAAGACGGTGCCAATGTCTGCAAGGCAACCTTTACCATGTTTGTTACGGGAGTGAGAGATGAATCCGCACAAGTACGCATTTAAAAACTATATTTTTGATTTTTATGGAACCTTGGTCGACATCGAAACCGATGAGTCGAGTCCCATTTTATGGGATACCATGGCTCAGATCTACCAATCCTACGGGGCAAGTTACACAGGAGAAGGTCTGCGCCTACGTTATAGAGAGTTGGTGCAACAAGCCGAAGAAGACTTGGCTAAGGAAAAACAAGTTGCCTACCCAGAGATTGATCTAACGGTCATTTTTGTGCAATTGTATTTAGAAGGTCATCCAAGTGGGAATAGTGTTGTCCACCTCAAAGAGTGGGGACGTTTGATTGCGCGGACTTTCCGTGTCCTTTCTCGCAAACGGTTGGAGCTTTATCCTCACACGAAAGAAGTATTAGAGGATATGAAAGCTGCAGGTTGCCGAATCTTCCTCTTATCTAATGCCCAAGCAGATTTTACCAATCCGGAGATTGATTTGGTTGGTTTAAGAGAACTTTTCCATGCCATTTACTTGTCATCTGATGCAGGTATTCGCAAACCTCAGCCAGAGTTTCTCTTGGAAGTGATGAAAGAACACCAGTTGAACCCTGAGAAAACGGTCATGGTGGGGAATGACTTTACGACGGATGTCGCTGTTGCCCAAAGTATTGGGATGGAGAGTATCTTGATCAATACCTTCCCATACTCTGATGCTGAACTGCGCGAGAAGAATCAAGCAGGTGTGCGCGTGATTCGAGACATTCAAGAATTGCAGGAAGATTGAAAAATATTATCTATGTAGGGAGGCCAAGTCGCCTCCTTTTTTCTTGAAAATGCTACAGTCGAGCAGGATTTGTCAAATTTTCGCTTTCATGGTATACTATGAAAGTTAATTTGAATAAGGAGATAAAAATGAATAACTTACCAAACTGTCCAAAATGTAACTCTGAATACGTGTATGAAGATGGAGCGCTCTTGGTGTGCCCAGAGTGTGCGTATGAATGGAACCCAGCTGAGGTCGAAGAAGAAGAGGGTGTCGTAGCGATTGATGCCAACGGAAACAAATTGGCTGATGGCGATACGGTGACCTTGATCAAAGATTTGAAAGTGAAGGGGGCACCGAAAGATTTGAAACAAGGTACGCGCGTGAAAAATATCCGTATCGTGGAAGGAGACCACAACATCGATTGTAAGATTGATGGCTTTGGTGCAATGAAACTCAAATCAGAATTTGTGAAGAAAATCTAAAGAAAAGTACACAAATTAATAGAGTTATTTAAGTTTATAATGGAACTTTCCGCTGTGAGAAAAGTACTTGAAACAGTATTGATTCAAGTACTCGGGAGTTTTGAAACTTTAGGTTCAAAACTAATTGAACACGGGCTACGGATTCTGTCAAAAAGATAAGTTCTCCTAGAATCGAAAGATTCTGCGTCAAACTTCCTATTTTGACTTTATCCGTATACGCCCTTTGTATCTTAATAAGTCATGGAACTTCGTAGAAGTTCGCTGACGTCCGTCCTCACTTAAGGAAAGTTCCTGATTAAACTGAAGGGCCTAGCCCCTTTTCTTTCAGGAGAATACTATGAAATCCAAACTATTATTTAGCTATCGTTTTCTATTGTTTATCTTAAGTGTACTCGGTGTTTATCTGCAACTGACCAAGCATGGTGGCTTTGGCATGATGCTCTATTACACCATTTTATCTAACATGTTGGTCATGTTCTTTATGGGAGACATGGTTTGGCGCATGGTTCGAGGTCGTTCGACCCAGACTCAGGGCTACCTTCGTATGAAAGGCGCCGTTACCATGTCCATTATGATCACCTGTGTCATCTACCACTTTATGTTGGCGCCTCTTGCGACACCAGAGAAGTTTTATCGTTTGGAAAACTTCCTTTGTCATTACATCGTTCCTCTGATGTTCTTCTTTGATACCCTAGTGATTGATAAAGCCAAGCAATACCGTAGACTCGACCCCTTCCTTTGGACCTTGATTCCCCTGGCTTACATGCTCTTTGCCCTTCTCAATGGGTTGGTATTGAAGTGGCCTATTCCAGGTGCAAAAGATAGTCCCTTTGCCTATTTCTTTATCAATGTTAATAAATACGGCTGGGCTTTTGTGGGCAAATGGGTGGTGATCATTTTTATCGCCTATCTCTTGGCTGGCTATGTGCTCTATGGGATAAAGAAGATTAAGCGAAAATAGGCTGTTTTTCAGTAAAAACCGAACATTATTCAGACGAAAAGTCATATCTTTAAATTTTTTTGAAAAATGTTGAGTTTTTTCTTGCATGTCATTTTAAACTGTGATATAGTTATCTCAATTAAATAAATCCTTTAATCCTGTCCCGTGAGTCAGGCAAGGAGACTGTGAAAAACAATGGCTAGGAGTATAGGGCGAGACTCTATCCTCTTAGACCATTCATTTGCTGAACCTCCTTGAAAAAGGAGGTTTTTCTTTTACAACTAAGGAGGACTGAATGAAAACCAAAGAAGTCGTTGATGATTTGACGATGAAACGGGCCATTACCCGGATCACCTACGAAATCATTGAACGAAACAAAGATTTGAGCCAGATTGTGCTGGTGGGGATCAAGACGCGTGGTGTTTACATCGCTCGCCGGATCCAAGAACGCCTCTCTCAGCTGGAACAAATCGATGTCCCTGTAGCAGAACTAGATACCAAGCCTTTCCGAGATGACATGAAGGCGACAGAAGATACGACGGTCTTACCAGTTGATATCGCTCATAGAGAAGTCATTTTGATCGATGACGTCCTCTATACAGGTCGCACGATTCGCGCTGCCATTGACAATCTGGTCAGTCACGGTCGTCCTGCACGAGTGAGTCTGGCGGTTCTAGTCGACCGTGGGCATCGGGAGTTGCCGATTCGTCCGGACTTTGTTGGGAAAAATATCCCGACAAGTAAGTCAGAGGAAATCATTGTCGAGATGGTGGAGCTAGACGGCCAAGACCGCGTCCTCATCAAAGAAGCTTAAATAAATTGTAAACTATTTGCATTCACATTATAAAAGGAGAATCAACATGTCTGAAAATCAAATCGCTCTTAAAAACCTTGTCTCAATGGAAACTCTTACCAATGAAGAAGTAATGGCATTGATCAAACGTGGGATTGAGTTCAAAAACGGAGCTAAAGCATCCTACGAAGACCAACACATCATCTCAAACCTTTTCTTTGAACCTTCAACTCGTACCCACAAAGCCTTTGAAGTGGCAGAGTTGAAATTGGGATGTGATCTCCTTGACTTTGATGTGAAGACAAGTTCTGTGAACAAAGGGGAAACACTTTACGATACCATCTTGACCATGTCAGCTCTTGGTGTAGATGTCTGCGTCATCCGTCACCCTGAAGTGGACTACTACAAAGAATTGGTTGAAAGCCCAACGATCACAGCCTCTATCGTCAATGGTGGGGACGGTTCAGGTCAACACCCAAGCCAAAGCTTGCTTGATTTGATGACCATCTACCAAGAATTTGGTCACTTTGATGGCTTGAAAGTTTGTATCGCTGGGGACTTGGATCACTCACGTGTGGCAAAATCAAATATGCAAATCTTGAAACGTTTGGGAGCAACTCTTTACTTTGCAGGTCCAGACGAATGGAGAAGTGCGGAATTTGAAGACTATGGAACTTTCGTCACTATCGATGAAGTCATTGAAGAAGTGGATGTGATGATGTTCTTGCGTGTGCAACACGAACGTCATGATTACGAATCACTCTTCTCTAAAGAAAATTACCACCGTCTTCATGGTTTGACACAAGAACGTTATGACCGTATGAAAGATACTGCGATCTTGATGCACCCAGCACCAGTCAACCGTGACGTTGAAATTGCGGACCACTTGGTAGAAGCTCCTAAATCACGCATCGTAGAGCAAATGACCAATGGTGTCTTTGTCCGTATGGCCATCATTGAAGCCGTCCTTAAAGGTCGCGGAGCAAAATAAGATAACTGACAATTCATTGAAAGGAAAGAAAGAGGACAGAGTAGATCGCTACATGGAATCTTACTTTCCTTTTTTTGAGGAACTGTGATAAAATTGTACTAGAGTAAAAGAAGGGAGGGGTTCGATGAAACGATTATTGGTCCTAGAGGATGGGACTGTATTTGAAGGGGAAGCCTTTGGTGCAGACTTATATGTGACTGGTGAATTGGTCTTTACGACAGCCGTGACAGGCTATCAAGAATTGCTCACGGATCAGGCTTTTAGTGGCCAGATCCTCTCCTTTACCTTTCCAGTTATTGGCGCAACAGGGATCAATCGAGATGATTCTGAATCGATTACGCCCACTTGTTTAGCAGTAGTCGTTCAGCATTTGGTGGAGATGCCAAGCAATTGGCGGCAGCAGATGACCTTGGATGAATTTTTGAAGCGAAAAAAAATCCCTGGTATTGTAGGGATTGATACGAGACAGGTGGCAAAAATTGTCCGCAAGTATGGACGGATGAAGGCGACTGTCATTAACAAGGGGGATTCGATCGAGCATATCTTGGATCAGTTGCGAGCAACGGTCCTTCCCAAAGACCAAGTGCGTCAAGTCTCGACAAAAACGGCCTATGCTGTACCGGGTTTTGGTAAGAGTATTGCCTTGATTGATTTAGGTGTCAAACACTCTGTCTTACGCCAGCTGAGTCAAAGGGACTGTAATGTCACGGTCTATCCCTATGACATCTCTTATGATGAACTGATGGAACAGCAGCCCGATGGCGTTATTTTATCCAGTGGGCCTGGCGATCCCCATCAGGTGAAAAAACTCTGTCGCTTGATCCAAAAAATCAATGGTCAAATTCCGATCTGGGGCATGGGCTTGGGAGCACAGGTACTAGCTCAAGCTTATGGAGCGGAGCTAGCTCCCATGGAAGTTGGACACTTCGGATTAAATATTCCTGTTCGTGAAATTGCGACAGGAAAAATTGAGATGACTAGTCAAAATCACTTGTATAGTATCGCACGCGATAGCCTACCCCATGATTTATTGGTCACGCATGAAAACGTCAATGACCATAGTATCGAAGCTTTTCGCCATCGTTACCAACCGATTTTAGGGGTTCAATTCCAAGTGGATGCGAGTCCAGGGCCAAGGGAAAATCTCTATTTTTACGATGAATTTTTAGAGTTGATTGATGCCAAAATTCACGAAAGTAGAAGGGAGAAGGAATGATGAAACAAAACCAGAAATTGCTTCTCCTATGTGGAGATTCTTATCAGGATATTAGCCTCTTGGCTGCGGTAAATGAAGCACAAAAACTTTATGCCAAGGATGGAAATGCTCTTGTCCTTTATCTGGGCGAAGAAAATGTTATCACACAAGAAGCTGGAGAACAGGTAGTAGTCAGTAAGCTCAAGCTGGATGCTCTTAGGACGACTCTTCTTTCCTATACTGGGTCTCGCTTGCTCCTAACCTTTGCGGATAAACAGATTTTGAACCTCTTGTTTCGATTGGAAGAAACTGGATTTTTCAAAGAGGCATCGATTAGGATTATCGGACCGAGCCTTCAACGCTACCGGACCTTTTATCAGCAGGCGGATCAACGACGACTCTTTCAAGAGCTGGGCTATCAGGTACCCGCTTCCGCACTGGTAGGTTCTGTTCGAGAAGCCATCGAGTTTTCTGAAGGCATTCAATTTCCCATTATGATCTGGCCGGTAGCGAGTAAGCAAGGGCAGGGACGAAAGATTGCTCATAACCTGGATGATCTGTGCGAAGCAGTAGAAACGGGACTTTCGGTCTCTCCAAGTCAGCAGTGTTTGCTAGAATTTTCGACCTATGGCTTTAAGGAATTGGATTTTGTGGTCATGCGCGATCGCGAAGACAATCACTACCTGGCAGCCTCTATTGAAAGCATTGATCCTGTCGGGATCCACTCTAGTGACTCTTATCAATTTATGCCAGCTGTCACCCTGACTGACCGAGAGTTTCAAAATCTTCGTGAAGCAGCGATCCACATCAGTCGCTATTTGAAGCTGACAGGAGCCATTTCGATCAAGTTTGCTCTAGATCCGACGAGCTATGCTTTTTATATCCTAGAAGTTAATCCATTTGCTTCCGACAGTATCTCGATGGCATCAATGGGCTTGGGCTATTCCTTATTTGAGCAAGGTGTTCAGTTACAATTGGGACGCTCTCTCGAGCATCTGCCTCATCCCTTGTTAAAGGATTTAAAGGCCGTTTACGAACCGAGTTTGGACTATATCTTCTTTAAGATTCCGATTTTTTCTGATGCTGCTAAAAATGCCCGCCTCAATACCCAAATTCACTCTTATGGGGCGGTTTATGGATTTGGGAAGAGAATCGATGAGGCTTATCAACAAGCCCTAGAAACCATTAAAGACAAGAACTTGCTGACCATCCTTCCTGAGGAAATGAGCGATGATGAATTAATCCAGAAAATTGCTCGTCATATGCCCCACCGGCTCTTCTATATCTTAGAAGCTTTGAAACGTGGTTTTGAGTTTGAGGAACTCTTGGATTTGAGTAAATTAGCACCTGTCTATTTGCAGGTCCTAGCCAATCTTGTAGCAATGGAAAAAGTAGCAGAAGTTGCAACAAGCCCAGCCTTTCTTCCGGTTGAGCCATCAGCTGGCTTATATGAGGTCAAAGCGGGAGCAGCCTATTATCTGACCCAGAATGGAACCAATGAATCATTGGGTTTGGACGCTGCTTGTGTCTTGGTGGATGATATAGAAATCAGTGATGAGCGTTTTTACCAAAAGGTGAGAAAGCAAGTGAAAGAGCTGAAAGAAAAAGGACAACAGGTGATCTTACTCACGAATCGTCCTTTTACAGAATCTTTGGCAGATAAAGTCTACTATCTTCCGATCAATGAGACAAGCCTTCACCTGATTCAGACCATTGATCAGGTCAAAGATATTGTCAAGCTTTCTAATAGACAATAAAGGATCCGGACAATCTATCCGAATCCTTTTTTGTTTCTTATTTTTTGGTCACAATACCGATAATGGTATCAACTGCGCGTTCCATGGTTTGGAGGCTAACGTATTCAAAGCGACCATGCATATTTTCTCCACCGGCAAAGATATTTGGTGTTGGAATCCCCATAAAGGAAATTTTAGATCCATCTGTACCACCACGGATCGGTTCAATGATTGGAGTGATTCCAAGATCTTCCATGACTTCCTTAGCAAGGGTAATCGGCGTCATATCTTTTTCAATCACTTGCTTCATGTTGTAATACTGATCTTTGAGGGTGAGGAGAATGCGTTCGCTACCGAGCTCCGCATTCATCTGATCGGCAATAGATTTCATGAGATCTTTGCGTTTCTCGAAGCTTTCAGTTTCAAAGTCCCGAATGATGTAGCTGGCACTTGCTTCCTCTACAGTTCCATCGATGTTCATCAAGTGGTAGAAGCCTTCATAGCCTTCGGTTAATTCTGGACGTGCTCCTTCAGGGAGTTTGTTATGGAAATCAATGGCCAATTGAAGAGCGTTGATCATTTGACCTTTGGCTGTACCTGGGTGGACATTGCGTCCTTTGAAGGTGATTTCAGCCCCAGCTGCTGAGAAGGTTTCGTATTGAAGCTCTCCAAGAGGACCACCATCGACAGTATAGGCAAAATCTACATCGAAATCCTCTGCATCAAATTGATCTGCGCCGACTCCGATTTCTTCATCTGGACCAAAACCGACACGGATTTCTCCGTGTTTGATTTCAGGATGAGCTGTCAGGTATTCAATAGCTGTCATGATTTCAGCGATACCTGACTTATCGTCTGCACCCAGAAGAGTAGTACCGTCAGTTGTGATCAAGGTTTGTCCCTTGTAGTTGTTCAAATGAGCAAAATCAGCTGGATCGAGTGTGAAACCAGAGTCACCAAGGGTAATGACACCGCCATCATAATTCTCAACAATTTGTGGATTGACATTTTCGGCATTGAAGTCAGCGGTATCCATGTGAGAGATAAATCCAATCTTGCGAGTAAAGCTTGGATCGTTAGCTGGAAGTGTTCCAATAGCATAGCCGTTTGGCAAATAGTAGACGTTTTGAAGACCCACGCGTTTCATTTCAGGGATCAAGACGTTTGTTGCAAAATCAACTTGTGATTGGGTACTTGGAGTGGTTGTAGAATTTTCGTCTGAACGTGTGTTGACCTTTACATAGGTAATAAAACGGTCCAACAAATTTTGGTATTTCATGATCATTCTCCTTTTTCAGTTTCAATTAATTTGTGAATAGCATGGGCCACGCCATCCTCATCATTGGTCAGGGTGATGAAGTCTGCGATTTCTTTGACAGCAGCATTGCCATTTCCCATAGCGACGCTGTAACCAGCAAAACGTAGCATTTCAAGGTCATTATTGGCATCTCCAAGAGCCATGACCTGGTCTCTGCTATAGCCTAATGTTTGGCTTAATGCTTGAAGAGCAGAAGCCTTGCTCGCTCCTTTTGGAAGGATTTCAAATAAGATATCCTGTGAACGTACAGTGTTGAAATCGGCCTCTAATGCAGCCTCGTTCTGAGCTTGGAAGTCATCAATAGCAGAAGGATCTCCCACGTACATGGCTTGAAAAATAGGAACAAGATTGGGCAGATCCTCTTCAGAGACAAGTGTCGGTTTACTATTAACAATACCCGCATCCATCGTGACAAGTTCACTGGCTTCAGGTGCGACCACTAAGTAGTGATCCATGTCAAATAAGGTTAGCTGGACGTCTGTATTTTCCGTCAAAACATGCAACCTATGCATGTCCTCAAGGCTCAATTCTTCCTTGCCAATGATTTCCCAATTCTTAGTAGACAAGGTTGTACACCCGTTATTGATAATCATATAGTAGTTGCCATCAGGGAGTCCAATCTCTTCAAAGATAGGACGGACACCCGCTAAGGGGCGTCCCGTACAGATTACAATGTCATAGCCGGCTTCATGGGCTCGGTGAAGAGCTTCAATATTGCTTTTAGATAGAGTCTTATCCTCATGCAAAAGAGTTCCGTCCAAGTCAATCGCAATTAATTTAATCATTTGATTTCCTCCAAATCAATAGGAACAAAGCCATCAATCACTTTTCCAATCACCCCAGGTTCCTCATCTAGTGGAATGATTTGATCACTATATTTCTTATTAAGGGAAACCAGTCGAATACCGTTGGCCTCACGAAATACCCGTTTGATCAAGGTCTGCCCATCAAAATCAATGGCATAAATAGCCCCTGCCTGATCATAATAGGTTTGCTTGATTAACACAACAGCCCCTTTTTCGTATTTAGGCTCGAGGGAATCCGTATGAATCCAAAAAGCCAAATCGTAAGGAATCTTTTGATCAAACCAAACGATATCAGCTTGCTTCTGATTTTGGTAAGCTGCAAAAGAATCATAGACAGAATACGAGTGGTATTGCTTTTCAATTTTCTGTCTTTCTTTCTGATGGGTCAAGAGACTCTTTCCGTAAGAAAGAAGATTTTCTTGATTTCCTTCATCAAGCTGTTTATATAATCGTTCAATCTCTGAATCAATGACTACAAAATCATTGCGCAATCGAGGGTCAATATCAGCAACTGCTACCTGGAAAAAGGCTGCAATCTTCTCTAAATTTTCGGGAACGGGAAGAGAAGTTCCTTTTACATATCCAGTCAGGGTACTTGCAGGGATTCCAGTAATACGAGATAATTCGATCTGTTTTTTTCCTTGTTCTTTCAGTAATTCTCTAATCTTTTCCGATATAATCCGTAATGCCTCTTTGTCTTGAGGGCTTGCTTTTCCACGACCTCTAGCCAACGTACTCACCTCCTTGTATTTACCCTTACTATTATAATGAATTAAATCGAAAAAGTAAATAGAAATCCTTGAGAAATGCGAAAAAAGATGAATTTGATCTAAATCGGATTTTCATTTTAAATTTTATCGGGTATTCCTTTACTTTTTGAGGAAAAAGGTCTAAGATAAGAGCAAAGAGTTCATGGAGGTGGAGCTATGATTCGTACTGTTCAAGTCAAAGATGCAGGTCAAATTAGAGATTTATGTCACCAGTCTTTGGGTTATGATTCAACCCTTGAGAAAGTGGCAGCTCAGATTGATAAATTTAATTTGCCAGATTCAGATCATTTTTGCTTTGTTTATGAAGAGGAACAAACAGGAAATATTCTTGGTTATGTGGAAGCGGAAGTCTATGAAAGCCTTTATAGTGACGCTGGTTTAAATATTTTGGGTCTTGCGGTTTTTCCATCTGCTCAAGGACGTGGGATCGGTCGCCAATTGATGGAGCGAGTTGAAGAACTTGCCAAAAGCAGGCATTCTGCTTTTATCCGTTTAAATTCTGGATCTCATCGAAAAGAAGCCCATATCTTTTACGAACACATAGGCTATGAGGGAAATAAAACGCAGAAGCGATTTTTGAAAATAATGAATTAAGATAGGCAAAGGCCTATCTTTTTTGTTATAATGAAGAGTACGATTAATTTTACTAGGAAGATGATTATGCCAAATTTTGAAGAATTAAAAAAACGACAAGAGAAGATTCGGAACTTCTCGATCATCGCCCATATTGACCACGGAAAGTCAACCTTGGCCGATCGAATTTTAGAAAAAACCGAAACCGTGTCTAGTCGGGAGATGCAAGCCCAACTCCTAGATAGCATGGACCTGGAACGGGAACGTGGGATTACCATTAAGCTCAATGCCATCGAGTTGAACTACACGGCTAAAGATGGGGAGACCTATATCTTCCACTTGATTGACACACCAGGACACGTGGACTTTACCTATGAGGTTTCGCGTTCGCTGGCTGCCTGTGAGGGTGCCATTCTTGTAGTAGATGCGGCTCAAGGGATTGAAGCCCAGACTCTAGCCAATGTTTACCTTGCTTTGGACAACGATTTGGAGATTCTGCCAGTTATTAACAAAATTGACTTACCAGCTGCAGATCCAGAACGTGTGCGCACAGAAGTAGAAGATGTCATCGGCTTGGATGCCAGTGAAGCAGTCCTAGCTTCTGCCAAGGCTGGTATTGGGATTGAAGAGATTTTGGAGCAGATCGTTGAGAAAGTTCCTGCTCCGACAGGTGATGTTGAAGCGCCACTTCAAGCCTTGATCTTTGATTCTGTCTATGACGCCTATCGTGGTGTTATCCTTCAGGTACGGGTTGTCAATGGAATGGTCAAACCAGGCGATAAGATCCAGCTCATGAGTAATGGAAAGACCTTTGATGTCACTGAGGTTGGGATCTTTACTCCTAAAGCAGTTGGTCGTGATTTCCTTGCGACAGGAGATGTTGGTTATATTGCAGCCTCTATCAAGACCGTTGCAGATACCCGTGTCGGGGACACTGTGACCCTTGCGACCAATCCAGCAAGTGAGCCCCTTCATGGATATAAGCAAATGAATCCAATGGTTTTTGCTGGTCTTTACCCAATCGAATCTAACAAATACAATGATCTTCGTGAAGCCTTGGAAAAATTGCAATTGAATGACGCCAGTCTTCAATTTGAACCGGAAACTTCTCAAGCCCTCGGTTTTGGTTTCCGTTGTGGTTTCTTGGGACTTCTTCATATGGACGTTATCCAAGAGCGCTTGGAGCGTGAGTTCAACATTGACTTGATCATGACAGCACCGTCTGTTATTTACAAGGTTAATTTGACAGACGGAGAAGCACTAGATGTGTCTAACCCATCTGAGTTCCCAGATCCAACCAAGATCGCTTCGATCGAAGAACCTTATGTCAAAGCCCAAATCATGGTGCCACAAGAGTTTGTCGGGGCTGTGATGGAATTGGCCCAACGCAAACGTGGGGACTTTGTGACTATGGACTACATCGATGAAAATCGGGTTAATGTTATCTATCAAATCCCACTGGCGGAAATTGTCTTTGATTTCTTTGATAAATTGAAATCCTCTACTCGTGGCTATGCGAGCTTTGACTATGAGTTGTCTGAATACCGTCCTTCTAAATTGGTTAAAATGGATATCCTTCTCAATGGCGATACTGTCGATGCCCTCAGCTTTATCGTTCACAAGGATTTTGCCTATGAACGTGGTAAGTTGATCGTTGAGAAGCTCAAGAAGATTATCCCTCGTCAACAGTTTGAAGTGCCTATCCAAGCAGCCATCGGTCATAAGATCGTGGCCCGTACAGATATCAAGGCCCTTCGTAAGAACGTCTTGGCCAAGTGTTATGGTGGGGACGTCTCACGGAAACGCAAGCTTCTTGAAAAACAAAAAGCTGGTAAGAAACGGATGAAAGCGATTGGATCTGTAGAAGTACCACAGGAAGCCTTCTTATCTGTCTTGTCAATGGATGAAGAATAATATTTAAAGTGCCTCAAAAGGGCACTTTTGTTTTATGTTCAAAAGGAAATGAACTGTATTAGAAAGGTTCCATCAGATGTGACACTTATCCTATTTTAAAATACCCACTTTCATGGTAGACTAGAAGAAAGAAAACGTTCTCAAGGAGGTTGAGCATGAAACACAAATTATTGGTCACATCACTGACGATTCTTTCTGCCTGCACATTAATGGCTTGTAGTCACACCACTCAAAAGGACACCGCAGCTTCTTCTACAAAAGAAAGTAGCAGTAAAGTCGAAAAGCAAACAAGCAGCTCTTCGTCAAAGGATACTGCTTCTACAAAGAAAAACACTTCCAGTCAAGAAACCAAGCGAATTGGAAATGCAGATTATGGATACATCGATATTCCAAGTAAATGGTTCAAGTTCACGGATATCGATGGGACAGAAGCTGTCCAATATACAGATGGCAGTGGCTATAATATTGTCACATTGAACAGCTTTACTAAAGAAAAGTCAAAAGTCCCTGCAGATATCGAGTTTAATGCAGAATTTTTAGCCAAGAAACTAGCCGTAATGTGGCAAGATAACCAAGATGTTGGGAAGATGACGGGAGCGCGGACTAAAGTCGCAGGACTGGACGCCTACCAGCTTCAAATTGTCATGAAATCTGGTCAATACCTGATTACTTGGATCTTCCAGAAGGGTGAAAAAGTTTATACCATTTCTTTTGAAGGGGATGCAGAAACCTTGAAAACCTTTATCCCATACATCGAAGACACTTGGAGTCTAGATGGAACAGGTGCTGTAACCGATTAATTAAGTGAGATAGATCGCAAGATCTATCTTTTTTCACAGTCTTTGTGGTATAATGCTTCTATTGTTTAGAAGAGGAAATAGAGGATGACACAGGAAATTGATATTGAAAAATACCATCAGTTAGCTCTCCAAAAGCAAAAGGAGCACCGCAAGGTATTGGCGAATCTCAAGAAGAAGCCACCTAAGAATTTAGATAAAATAGTGCAAGAAATCCACGATGAAGTTTTCCAAGAAATCGATTGTACGGCTTGTGCTAATTGCTGCAAGACCTTAGGGCCCGATTTTAAGGAAGCCGATATCACGCGGATCGCCAAATATTTCAAGATGAAACTTCCTGCTTTTGAGGCAGAATTTCTTCAAGTTGACGAAGATGGGGACAAGGTTTTTAAATCCATGCCTTGCCCCTTTCTTGGTGGGGACAATCTCTGTTCCATTTATGATGTTCGTCCAAAAGCTTGTCGGGAATTCCCTCACACCGATCGCAAGAAGATTTATCAGATCAACCATCTAACCATCAAGAATACCCTCACTTGCCCAGCGGCTTATTTATTTGTAGAAAAATTGAAGGATCGTTTGTAATGGCATATAGATTTTTACTTTTTGATTTGGACCATACCTTGTTGGACTTTGAATCTGCTGAAGAAACAGCCTTGACGCAGATGTTAGAAGACATGAATTTTCAAGATGTACAGGCCTTTAAGGATTACTACAAACCCATGAACCAAGGGCTCTGGAAGGATTTGGAACAAAAGAAATTAACCAAGCAAGAGCTCGTGGATAGTCGGTTTGCGATTGGGTTTGCCCACTTTGGGATCACGGTTGATGGGGCTGAGATGGCTCTTCGCTACCAAGATTACATCAGTCTTCAGGGGCAGTCTTTCCACGGTGCGGAGGACTTACTGGCTCGACTTGAAAAAGCAGGTTACCAGCTCTATGGTGCAACGAACGGAGTGACTGCCATTCAAGAAGGACGCTTGGCTCATTCTACAATTGCTTCTTATTTCAAAGAGGTCTTTATCTCTGAGCAGCTTTATACTCAGAAACCAGAACCTGCATTTTTTGACAAAGTTGGCCAACTG